>DATAIN010000299.1:0-1599 GCA_036262635.1 Gemmatimonadaceae bacterium
CCCCGTCTGCGGCGGCGAGCTCTCCGAGCCGCGCCAGTTCAACCTGATGTTCAACACGCACGTCGGCCCCGTGGCCGACAGCGCCTCGACGGTCTACCTGCGCCCGGAGACCGCCCAGGGCATCTTCCTCGACTACAAGACCACGCTGCAGTACTCGCGCAAGCGCCCGCCGTTCGGTATCGCGCAGATCGGCAAGTACTTCCGCAACGAGATCACCCCGGGCAACTTCGTCTTCCGCACGCTCGAGTTCGAGCAGATGGAGATGGAGTTCTTCGTCCCGCCCGCCGAGGCCCAGCAGTGGCACGAGCACTGGCTCCACGAGCGGATGGAGTGGTACGTCGGCCTCGGCATCGACCGCGACAAGCTGCGCCTGCGCGCCCACGACGCCGACGAGCTCTCGCACTACTCGAGCGCCACGAGCGACGTCGAATACCGCTACCCCATCGGCTGGTCGGAGCTCGAGGGCATCGCCAACCGCGGCGACTTCGACCTCCGCCAGCACCAGGAGCACAGCGGCGAGAAGCTCGAGTACGTCGACCCGCAGACCAAGGAGCGCTACCTCCCGCACGTGATCGAGCCCGCCGCGGGGCTCGGCCGCACGATCCTCGCGCTGCTGTGCGACGCCTACGACGAGGACGAGCAGGGCGGCGAGCAGCGCACGGTGCTGCGCCTGCACCCCAAGATCGCGCCCGTGAAGGTGGCGGTGCTGCCGCTGCTGCGCAAGGACGGCCACCCCGAGCTCGCGCGCGAGGTCTACGAGCTGCTGCGCGGCCGCATGAGCGCGGAGTACGACGCCGGCGGCGCGATCGGCAAGCGCTACCGCCGGCAGGACGAGATCGGCACCCCGTTCGCCGTGACGATCGACCACCAGAGCGTCGAGGATCACACAGTGACACTGCGTCAACGAGATAACCTCCAGCAGGATCGCATCGCGATCGACCAACTTGCGGGCGAGCTGGAGGAGCGGATCCGATGAGCGGCGCGATGGACAAGATCTCCTACGCGGACCTCTACACGCGCTGGGAGCGCGGCAACTGGCGGGCCACCGAGATCGACTTCTCGACGGACCGCGAGCACTGGCAGCAGGGCTTCGGCGAGCTCGAGCGTCGGGCCGCGCTGTGGAACTACTCGATGTTCTTCCACGGCGAGGACGCGGTGGCCGACGACCTCGCGCCCTTCATCGACGCCGCGCCGCGCGAGGAGCAGAAGTACTTCCTCACCACGCAGCAGGTCGACGAGGCGCGCCACTCCGTCTTCTTCCACCGCTTCATGGAGGAGGTCGTCCAGCGCGGCGACGGCACGGTGGCCGGCGCCCTGGCCGCGACGGAGCCCGAGCTGACGTGGGGCTTCCGCCGTACGTTCGAGCTGCTCGACGAGGTCACGGGCGCACTGCGCAAGGACCGCTCGCGCACAGCGCTCGCGCGCGCGGTGACGATGTACCACTTCATCGTCGAGGCGACGCTCGCCCAGCCCGGCCAGCACTTCATCGACGGGTACCTGAACAGGAACGAGTGGCTGCCCGGCTTCCGCTCGGGAATGGCGAACGTCGCCGCCGACGAGCAGCGCCACATCGGCTTCGGCGTGAAGGTGCTCGCCGAC
>DATAIN010000300.1:0-1615 GCA_036262635.1 Gemmatimonadaceae bacterium
CTCCGCGAAGGCGTCCACCGCCGCGACCGCGGCGCGCAGATGATCCGCGCTCGACGATCCGAGGAGAACGATGCCGCGCGGATTCTCGGCCACCGCCCAGGCGAGGAGCAGCTTCGCGAGCGCACCCGGGGCGGCGATGTCGGTTCCGGCTCGCCGTGAGAGCTCGGCGATCCAGGCGGGATCCGCCGCCATGCGCCGATTCGCGTGGCCGAGCGGGTTGGCGAGCACGCTGTGCACCACGCGCAGCACCGAGGCCGCGCCGTCGGAGAGCGCCGGGATCGGCTCGAGGACGTTGCCCGGCGCCTGCACCGCGTCGAAGGTTCCGGGGTGCGCGCGGAGGATCTCCGCCGCGAAGGCGGCCGTGGTCGCGACACCTACGGCGCGGACGAGACCGCGCCGCTTCAGATCGCCGAGCCAGTCGGTGATCTCCGTGCCAACATCGGCCGGCTCGGGCTCGTGGAGGAGCAGGAGGTCGAGCGCGTCCACGCGCAGCGCGCGCAGGCTCCCCTCGAGCGATCTCGTTCGCGTGGCGGGAGAGAAGTCGGGACGCGCGTGGACCATCCCACCCACCGTCTGCGTCGCGCGCCCGCGCAGCGCGGGAAAGCGGCGCAGCACCGCGCGCGCCGGCCGCTGTATGACACGCATCAGACTCGCGTTGCCGCGCGCGAGGATGCCCACCTTCGTGCCGACGCTCACGTCGTCGCGATGCGCGCGCAAGAAGCGACCGAGCACCGTCTCCGCCGCGCCAACGCCGTAGCTGGGCGCCGTGTCGAAGTGGCGGAAGCCCGCCTCGTACGCGGCGTGGAGCAGACGCTGCTGCCCCGATCCCGAGGGCTCGCGCATGAGCGTCGCCATCCCGACGCCTAACGGTGTCGTCGTCTTGGCCGAGTTGGGGAGCGCGATGCTGGCTTTCATCGGAGCGGTCGTCACCACGTGCGTATCAGATGGTTCGCGAGGCGGAGCGTGAGCGCGATGAGCGTCAGCGTCGGGTTGGCCATCCCGCCGGTGGGGAAGACGGAGGCGCCGGCGACGTAGAGGTTCTCGCTGCCGAAGACGCGCGAGTCAGTGTCGACGACGCCCTCGCGCTCCTCCTTCGCCATCCGCGTGCCACCCATCATGTGGTACGAGTCGCCGCGCAGCTCACCCCATTCCACCTCCGGGCCGAAGGGGTCGGCGATCGCCTCGAGCCGGCCGATCCCGCGCGCGGCCAGCTCGGCGTCGAGCAGCTCCGTGGTACGACGAACCGTGCGCCGCTCGAGCTCGGAGATTCGCCAGTCGACGGCGACGCGCCGCAGTCCGAGCGCGTCGCGCTCGTCGAGCAGGGTGACGCGCGACTCGCGATCGGGGAGCTGCTCGGTGTCGACACGAAGATGCACCATTGCGTCGCGGGGGAACAGCCGCCGCTGCTGCACGAGCAGTCCCCCCGCGAGGGCGACGAGGTCGCGAACGCCGGCGGCGAGGCGGCGCAGCTCGGCGACGCTCGGCAGGACTTCGCGCCGCGCCTGGATCGCGCGGAGCTTCTCGCGCAGCACGAAGAGCCCCGAGTCGGCCGGAAGGCTCACGTCCCAGTGCCCGTAGGCGGAGAGCAGCCTCTCGCGCTCGAGCAGCGCGGGGC
>DATAIN010000301.1:0-6357 GCA_036262635.1 Gemmatimonadaceae bacterium
GCTCAGCGGCCAGGCGAGCGCGCGCTCATCCCGTTGACCCGCGCCGAAGCGGTCGAACGCGCGCTGTCGCGCGGTGCTCGTGTCCCTCTCGCGCGTGCCGACACACTTGCCGCCGCGGCGCAGCTCCTCGCGGCGCGCGCGCTCCCCAACCCCGCGCTCACCGCGCAGTACACGAAGTCCATTCCGCAGTACCATCTCGAGCTGGAGATCCCGCTCGCGTATCCATGGATCCGCAACGCGCGCGTCGGCTCGGCGCGGATCGCGGCGCAGGCGGCTCGCTTGCGCTTCGGACTGGCGCGCGCGTCGGCGGCGCTCGACGCGGACACGGTGTACACGCTGGCGCTCGCGGCACGGGACCGGTCGCGGCTGTCGGCGCGCACGGCGGCCGACGCGGACACGCTGCTCCGCCTCGCGATCGCGCGCCGCGACGCGGGTGACGCGAGCGACCTGGATGTCGAGCTGGCCCGCGTCTACGCCGGCCAGCAGTCCAACGCGGCGGCGAGCGACTCGGCGGAGCTGCGCGCCATGCTCGCGGAGCTGCAGCTCGCGATCGGCCTGGGCGCCGACAGCGCGCAACCCTTTCCGGTGGACTCGCTGTTCGCGCCCGAGGTCGCGGATGCGGAGGTGGGCGAACCGCTTCCCCTCACCGCCGCGAGCGCGGCGCTCGAGTCGGCGCGGCTCACCCTCGCCGCGGAGCGACGGTCGGCGTGGAGCGCGCTGAGCGTCGTCGCCGGGTTCGAGACGCACGACCCGGAGGGAACGGAGCCCGGCATCCTCCCGCTGTTCGGTGTCGTGCTTCCGCTCCCCCTCCTCGACCGCAATCGCGGCGCGGTGGCACTCGCCGCCGCGGAGCGCGAGCGAGCGAGCGCGGAGCTCGCGCTCGTGCGGCTCGAGAGCCGCGCGGGCATCGCCGCGGCGCGCCGCGAGCGCGACGTCGCGCTGGCGCGGCTGGCGCGCGAGCGCTCGCTGGTGGTCAGCGCCAATCGCGTCGCGGCGATGTCGCTCACGGCGTATCGTGAAGGCGCATCCACGCTGCCCAACGTGCTCGAGGCACAGCGCACGGCGCGCGAGATCGTCGCCCAGCAGGTGGACGACCTCGCGCGCGCATGGATCGCGACCGCGACGCTGCGCGTCCTCACTCTCTCCCCTTCCCGCGTTCCATGATGCGCCCCTCGCGACGTGCCGGCTTTCGGCTGCTCCTGCTCCTCGCGCCGGTCGCGGTCGGCTGCGGACGTCATGACTCCGACGACAACGAAGGGAGGGCACAGCCGGTTGTCGGCGTGCGGACGATGCTCGCGACCACGGAGCCGTTCACGGAGACCGTCAACGCGATGGGCACCGTGCAGGCGCGCGTCGGTCGTTCGGCGGCGCTCGCCGCGCCGGCCGCGGCGCGGATCGCCGGCGTGCACGTCACCGTCGGCGAGCACGTCGCCGCGGGTGATCCGCTGGTGGAGCTCGACCAGACCGCGTTCCAGGGCGCGGCGCAGAGCGCCGATGCGCAGCTTTCGGCGAGCGAGGCCGCGTACGCGCGCGCGAAGCGACTCGCCGACGAGGGGATCGTCCCGCGCAAGGATGTCGAGCAGGCCGCCGCGGAGCTGGCGAAGGCGCGGGCCGACGCCGCCACCGCGCGACGCGCCGCGCAGCTCTCGATCCTCCGCGCGCCCATCGCCGGCGTCGTGACGAGCCTGCGCGCGACGCTCGGCGCGACCGCCGATCCCGCGCTGCCGCTCGTCGAGATCGCCGATCCGTCGGCGATCGACGTGGTCCTCGGCAGCCCGCCGGCCGACGCGGCGCGCATCCGCACGGGCGCGCACGTCGCGCTCGTCGCCGGACAGAGCGCGGGGGGCGAGCCGTTAGGCGACGGCGTGGTCGCCGACGTGGGCGGCACGGTCGATTCGGTGACGCGCGCGGTCACGGTGCGCGTGCGGGTGACCAGCGCACGCCGGACGCTGCGCATCGGGGAGACGGTGCTCGGCCAGGTGACGACCGCGACCCATGCGAACGCGGTGGTCGTCCCCCTGGAGGCTCTCGTCCCGGAGGGGGACGGCTTCAAGGTCTTCGTGGTGGACGGCGCCAGCGTCGCGCATGCACGGCCGGTGACGGTGGCCGCGCGCAACGAGCACGTGGCGGAGATCGGCGAGGGGCTGAAGGCCGGCGAGCGCGTCGTGACCTACGGTGCGTACGGCCTCGAGGACGGCGCGAAGGTCAGGGTGACCGCGGCAGAGGGCGGAGGGTGACGCGCGGGATCTTCGCCCTGCTCGCCGAGCAGCGGCGATTCGTCTATCTCGTCGTCGCGATCCTCACCGCGGCGGGAGTCGGCGCGGCGCTCCGGCTGCCATCGGCGATCTACCCGGAGCTGCAGTTCTCGCGCATCACCGTCGTCGCGGAGGGATCGGCACTCGACGCGCGCCAGGTGCTGTTCGCGATCACGCGCCCCATCGAGGAAGCGGTGAGCGTCGTTCCGGGGGTGACCCGGGTGCAGTCGCGCACCATCCGCGGTGCGAGCGAGACGAACATCACCTTCGCCGCCGGCACGGACATGCAGTACGCCCTGCAACAGACGCAGGCCCGGGTCAACCAGGCGCGCGCCGGGCTGCCGGAGGAGCTCGACGTCGAGGTGGAGCGCCTCACGCCGTCGCTCTTCCCCGTCGTCTCCTACAACCTCGAAGGGGGGGACCCGGCGACGCTGTACGACATCGCGCGCTTCCAGATCGCGCCGCTCATCTCCCGCGTGCCGGGTGTCGGCCGGGTGGACGTCCAGGGGAGCGACGTGCGCGAGATCGAGGTCATCGCCGAGCCGGCACGGCTCGCCGCGGCCGGGATGACGTACGAGGACCTCGCCGCGGCGATCCGCGCCGCGACCGGAGTGCGAGCCGTGGGGCGGATGCCGAGCAACTACAGGCAGTACCTCGTCGTCACCAGCTCGGAGGCGCACAGCGCGGAGGACATCGGCAACGTCGTCGTGGGCAAGTCGCTGCGCGTGCGCGACCTCGCGACCGTGGTCGCCGGAACCGAGGATCACGTCCGCATCATCGCCGGGGACGGACGGCCCGCCGCGCTCCTCAACATCACCCGGCAGCTCGGCGGCAACACCGTCGCCATCGCCGACAGCGTGGCCAGCATCGCCGCGTCGCTCGAGAGCTCGCTGCCGCCGGGCGTTCGACTCAAGGCGGTGTACGACCAGGCCGCCCTCGTCCGCGACGCGGTCCGCTCGGTGCGCGACGCGATGCTCGTCGGCGCCGTGCTCGCGGTGATCGTGCTGCTGCTCTTCCTCCGCCACGGGCGGGTGACCGCGATCAGCGCCTCGGCGATCCCGCTGACGATGGCGATCACGGTGTTCGTGATGGGGCTCGCCGGGCAGAGCTTCAACCTGATGACGCTCGGCGCGATGGCGATCGCGATCGGGCTGGTGATCGATGACGCGGTGGTCGTGACGGAGAACATCGTACGGCATCTGCGACTCTCGCCGGGCGACGGCGTCACCCGTCACCGCGCCATCCAGGAGGCGGTGCGCGAGCTCGTCTGGCCGGTCACGACGTCGACGCTCACCACGGTGGTCGTCTTCCTGCCGCTGGGGCTGCTCCAGGGAGTCGTCGGGCAGTTCTTTCACGCGCTGTCCATCACCTTGTCGATCGCGGTGCTCGTGTCGCTCGTGCTCGCGCTGACGCTCATCCCATTGCTCGCCGAGCAGTTCCTGGGCGAGCGCGAGGTCGCCGCCGAGCGAGACGACGCGGCCGCACCGGGCAGCGGACCGCTCGCGCGAGTCGCGCAGTGGGTGGATGCGCTCTCGGAGCGTTACGAGCAGTCGCTCGGCGCGGTGCTCCATCACGGGCGACTCTTCGCCGTCGCCGCGGTCGTTCTGATCGCCGCCGGCATCGTCACCTACCGGCTGGTGGACACGGGATTCCTCCCCGAGATGGACGAGGGCGCGTTCGTGGTGGACTACGTGACTCCGGGTGGCACCGCGCTGGCCGAGACGGATCGCGAGGTGCACGTCGTCGAGAGCATCCTGGCCGCGGAGCCCGAGATCACCGGGACCTCGCGCCGCACGGGGGCGGAGCTGGGACTCTTCGCCACCGCGCAGAACACCGGCGACATCGTCGCGCGGCTCCGGCCGGCGAGCGACCGCGAACGCTCGAGCTTCGAGGTGATCGACGACGTGCGGGCGAAGACCGAGGCCGCGCTCCCGCGGCTGCGGATCGAGTTCGTGCAGATTCTCTCCGACGTGATCAACGATCTCGCCGGCGCGGCGAAGCCGGTGGAAGTGAAGCTGTTCGGATCCGATCTCGACGCGCTCGAGAAGTACGCGACGAGCCTCGCCCCGGAGATGGAGAAGATCCAGGGGCTGGAGGACTTCTACAGCGGAGTGAGCGAGCCGACCGCGGAGATGGCGATGCGGGTGGACGCGGCGGAGGCGGGCCGCATCGGGCTCACCCCGGAGCAGGTGAGCGCCGAGGTGAGTGGCGCCCTGCTCGGCGTCAGCGCGGGCGAGGTGCGGCTCTCGGACCGGCCGGTTGGGGTGCGCGTGCGCGCCCCCGACTCGCTGCGCTTCGACCCGCAGAAGCTGGGCGCGATCCCGATCGTCTCACCCGAGACGAAACAGTCCGCGCCGCTGGCGTCGCTGGCGACCTTCACGCCCGCCGAAGCGCGCGCCGAGCTGCTGCGCGAGAACCAGCAGCAGATGATCGCGATGACCGCGGACCTGAGCGGGCGATCGCTGGGGGCGGTGTCGAAGGACGTGAAGCGCGTGCTGGCCGCGCATCCGCCGCCGACCGGCGTGCGGGTCGAGATCGGCGGGCAGTACGCGAATCAGCAGGCGGCGTTCCGGTCGCTGCTCATCGTGCTCGCGCTCGCGGCGCTCAGCGTCATCGCGGTGATGGTGATCCAGTTCCAGTCGTTCGTCGAGCCGCTCGTGGTGCTGCTCGCGGCGCCGCTGTCCTTCGTCGGCGCGCTCATCCTCCTCCTGATCACCGGGACGCCGCTGAACGTCTCGTCGTTCATGGGGCTGATCCTGCTCGTCGGGCTGATCGTGAAGAACGGGATCATCCTGCTCGACTTCACGCGCCGACGGATGCGCGAGAGCACGCTGCCGCTCGAGGCGGCGCTGCGCGAGGCGGCGCGCATCCGGCTGCGGCCGATCCTGATGACGACGCTGTGCACGCTCTTCGGGCTGCTCCCCCTCGCGTTAGGCATCGGCGCCGGGAGCGAGATGCAGCGGCCCCTCGCGCTGGCGGTGATCGGCGGGCTCGCGCTCTCGACGCCGATCACCCTCTACGTCGTGCCGGTGCTGCTCGTCGCGGTGCGCGGGCGCGGCTACACCCTCGGCGGACCGGCGGCTACGGAGTCAGCACGAGCAGGGTGAACGAGCCCGGCACCGGCACCGGGCGTGGGCGCGGGTTCTCGGCGGTCGGGGCGGGCGCGGGCGAGTAATCGGCGGTGACGGTGTAGACCGCGTGCGTGCGCGGATCGAGGGTGATGGTTCGTGCGCCGCGCCGCGTCGCGACCGTCTGCACCACGCGATAGGCATCGGGCCCATCCTCGTGGACGATGGTCACCGTCCCCTCGCCGTTCGACGAGAACGCGAGCCGCGATGCGCCGTCGAAGGCGACGCCGTCGGCACCGGCGCCGATGGGCAGGGTCGCGACGACCTTTCCGTCGTCGGCATCGACGACCGCCATCAGCCTGTTCGAGCACACCGTGAACAGCCGGCGATGGGCGGCGTCCAGCGCGAGGCCGGTCGGCTCCTCGCAGGGCGCGAGCGACCAGCGATCGCGCACCGTCATGCCGCGAGTGTCGACGCGGACGATCTCGCCACGGTCCTCGATGTTGATCCAGAGCGACCCCTTCCCGTCCACCACCGCGAACTCCGGCTTCCCGCCGAGCGCGATGGTACCGACGACCGATGCGGCTGCCGGGTCGGCCGCGGTCGCGTCGATGATGCTCGCGCTCGCGCTGCGACCGTTCATGGTGAACACGCGGCGCGACGCCGGATCCCAGACGATCGCGTCCGGGTTCGCGCCGGTCCCGTGCACGCGTCCCACGGTCGCCAGCGTCTTCCGGTCGAAGATCGTCACGCTCGAATCGCGACCATTGCTGATGAAGCCGCGATCGAAGAGCGGCGTGAGGGCGATGCCATGCACCCCCGGCGTGTCCTGGATGTCTCCCACCACTTCGAGGTGCTTCCCGTCGACGACGAGGACGTGGCTGCCGCGCGAGAGGTAGATCCGGTCGAAGCTCGTGTCGACGACGAGGTAGTCCCAGCCGCCCTCGCGGCCGAGTCGCGCGGTGGGGCCGGCCTTGTAGGTGGGGATCACCTGCGCGGCGAGCGGTGACGCCGCGATTACAAGGAGCGCGCTC
>DATAIN010000302.1:0-8009 GCA_036262635.1 Gemmatimonadaceae bacterium
CGAGCGGCGCCTGCAGGCGTCGGAAGAGGAGACCGCGCTCTTCATCGCGCGCGCGAAAGGACTCGGCCCGAAGCTCGGTCCGATCCTGATGCAGCTCGGTCCCGACTTCACGATCCACGAGCTCCCCGCGGTGACGACGTATCTCGCGACCTGGCCGCGCGACGTTGCGCTCGCGGTGGAGTTCCGGCATCCGTCGTGGGTGGCGCGCGACGTCCACGAGATGCTGATCGAGCACGGAGTCGCCTTCGCGCTCAGCGACGGGCCCTGGATCCCGCGCGAGACGGTGCTGAAGCTGGCGACGCATCCGACCGCGGACTTCCACTACATCCGCTGGATGGGACCCGACCGGAGCATCACCGATCACTCACGCGTGCAGGTGGATCGATCGCGAGAGATCGAGGAATGGGCGGCCATCATGGTGCGTGTCGCCGCCGCGGGCCGTGCGGTGTACGCGTACTCGAGCAACTACTACGCGGGCCACGCCCCGCAGACCGCCCGCGACGCGCAGCTCGCGGTGGGGCAGAGACCCGTCTCGCCGGATACGCTCGGGGTGCAGATGTCGTTGTTCTGAGGGGGGAGAACGGCGGGGAAGACGAGGGAACGGCGGAACGGCTCGGGGGCTGCGCAACGAGCCGCTATTGGCTCTCTCGTAATCACAGAGAACGGCAGGCGAGGACCACGGAGCACACGGAGGATGCCGTGAGTATGCAGCCCTCCGTGCACCAGAGCCTGAACTGATTGGGGGCAGGCGTGGAGAGATCATCGCGCCAGGCGTGCCCCCGCCGTACATCCGGGCTCGTGGCGCGACGCACCTTCACCGCTTGCCCCAAACAACAGCCACCCTGCTCGTAGCGCGCGGCGTTCTCCCCGCCAAGGAGCCCTCCGTGACCTCCGTGGTCCTCGCCTGCCCTTCTCTGTGATTACTCAAGCCACCAGCTCCGTGTCCTCAGACCCCTCCGCGTCCTCCGCGCCCTCAGCCACCGGCCTCCGTGGCCTCGCTCCCCCACTCTCCCGGCCACCCCGGCAGCAACACCCCGAGCCCCAACCCCCCGATCGCCAGCCAGAACGTGAGCATGTACGCCCTCGACAACCCGCCGAGCGTCACTCCGCTCGCCACGCTCGCCCCGACCGCTCTCCCCCCGAGCAGGGTGGCGAGGATCGCGATGCCGTAGGCCTGGACGAGGTAGCGGGTGGACGAGACGAGCGAGGTCGCGCGCGGGAGGGCGTCGTGGCTGACGTCGGCCAGCGCTGCCGTGAAGGGAGTCTGCACCGTCAGGCCTAACGCGATACCGCGGATGGCGGTCAGCAGCACGAGGAAGCGGACCGGTGTCCCCGTCGTGAGATGCGCGAGCTGCCAGGTGTTGTAGGCGAGCAGCGCGAACCCCGAGACCACGAGCGCCCGCGGCCCGATCCGGTCGTACGCGGCGCCGGCGAGGGGAAGCAGCAGTCCCGCGCAGAGGGCGAGCGGGAGCAGCACCAGCCCGACCGTCAGCGCCGGCTCGCCGCGCAGGGCCTGCATGTACACGGGCAGCAGGAACTCCGCGCCGAAGAAGGCGACGACCGTCACGTAGCCGACCAGCGTCGCGACGAGGAACACGCGGCGCCGGAAGAGACGGAGGTCGAGCAGGGGCGCGCGCGCCGCGCGGAGCTCGACGACCGCGAACGCCGCGAGGCCGACGATTCCCGCCGCGAGCCAGCCGAGCAGCCGGGGCGAACCCCACCCTCGCTCGGCGACGATCGACGTCGCGTAGAGCGTCGCCCCGAAGCCGGGGATCGCCGTCGCCAGTCCCCAGCCGTCCCACGGTGCGTCCGGCTGACCCGGCTGCGCGACGAGAAAGCGCGACGCCACGAGCACTCCGAGCGTCCCGATCGGCACGTTGATGAAGAAGATCCACCGCCACATCCCGCGGTCGACGAGCCAGCCGCCGAGCACCGGGCCGAGCGCGGGGGCGAAGAGCAGCGCGAGCCCGAAGACGCCTAACGCGAGCCCGAGCTCGCGCTTCGAGAAGCCGCGGAAGAGCAGGGCCGTCCCGCAGGGGACGGCGATCCCCCCGCCGATTCCCTTGAGCGCGCGCGCCGCGACGAGCGTCCAGAGCGAGGGCGCGAGCCCCGCGCAGAGCGAGCCCGCGACAAAGATCGCCAGCCCCGCCATGTACATCCGCTTCAGCCCGAAGCGGTCGGCGAGGAATCCGGCGACGGGGGTGCTGATGCCGAGCGCGAGGACGTAGATCGAGACGATCCATTGCGCCTGGTGCACCGTCGCCCCGAACTCGGCCCGCAGCGTCGGGAAGGCGACGTTCACCGCCGTGGTGTCCAGGGTGACCATGAAGATCCCGAAGATCACCGCGGCGAGGACGCGCCACTTGCCGGGGCGCGCCGGTGCGTGATCGGGCGGCGTCACCGCAGCGCGAGGGAGAGGATCGCGATCTCGAGCCCGAGCAGCGCGGCGGCCAGCGCGTTCCGCCCCGCCGTCACGCCGAACGCGGCGGCGAGGAGCCGCCTGTCACGCAACCGGCAGAACAGCCGCGCGAGCTGCAGGACCAGCAGGGCGACGAGCACCGCCCGAAGCCGAATCGGGTCGCGCGCCGCGGCGAGCGTCGCCACCCCCACCGCCAGCGCCAGCGCGCCGACCATCGACGTCACGTAGCGCAGCTGCGGCGAGTCGCCGAGGCTGGCGCCGTAGAGCGCGCCGACGATCCGCGCCGCTCCGCGCGGCGCGAGCAGCGCGACCGCGCCCATCACCAGGTGGTACACGGCGAGCGCCGACAGGAGCACCGTGAGCACAAGAGGGGCCGACGCGATCAGGCTCACTGCCGTACCTCGTGGTATGCGTTCGGCGCGAGCGAGTACGATCGCGTCTCGCCGCCGCACCAGCGGATGCTGACCGGCACCGCGCCGCTCCATCGTCCGAGGCCGATGTGCACGCGCTGGTCCCCCTCGGCCGAGAGGCCGTTCGCGCGCTGCACTTCGCGCACGAACGGCGGTTGTCCGGGAGGCCGCACGGTGATCGTCGATCCCGCGGCGTCGCGCGCACAGCCGCGGCCGTCGCCGACGAGCGAGAGGCCGATCCACGCATTGGCCGCGGCATCGGTGGTCGCGACGTTGTGCAGCAGCGTGGGGCCGCCGTGCTGGTTGGCGATCAGCACGTCCAGCCGGCCGTCGTCGTCGAAGTCGGCGAGCGCGACACCACGCGAGTTGTCGCGCGCCGTGAGCCCGACGACCGCGGCCGCGTCGACAAACTGTGGGCGCGCGCTCGCGCCGCGGTTCAGGTACACCCGCCGCGCCTCGTTCGGGTAGATGCATCGCCCGCGGAGGTCCCCCCACATGTCGGCGTAGACGTGGATCGCGCGCGGCGCCTGCATCAGCTTGTGGTTCACGTACCAGTAGTCCGGGCAGCCGTCATAGCGGTGATCGAGCCGGTCGTCGACCATCCCGTTGGCCTGCACGATGTCGGTCCAGCCGTCGTTCTGCAGGTCGCCGTTCGCCGCTCCCCAGCCGAAGCGGTCCTCGTTCAGCGCGCCGCGCGCCGAGGCCTCGTCGTGGAAGTCCGGATCGCCGCGAGCGTCGAGGCCGCGATTCATCCAGAGCAGCGAGCCCTCGGCCTGCAGCGCGTGGTGGACGTTCGAGACGTACACGTCGAGCCGCCCGTCGCGGTCGAAGTCGGCGACGGTGCTGTTCATCCCCTTGTAGGTGTCCATTCCGATCTCGCCGAACATCGCGCCATGCACGCGACGGAAGCGTCGGCCGCCCTCGTTCATGTAGAGATCGTCGCGCCCGAAATCGCTCGCGAGATAGAGATCGGTCCACCCGTCGCCGTTGAAGTCCCCGGTGCCGATGGCGAGCGTCCAGTGCGTCTCCGGCATCCCCATCGCCGCCGCGTCGACGGTCTCGAAGGTGCCGTCCCCCCGGTTGTGCAGCAGCACGTTCCGCCCGCCGTTGTTCGCGTCGTGCCAGCCGTCGTGCATGAAGGCGAACATCCGCCGGTCGCCGGGATACGCGGGCTGCGGGAGCGCGAAGATGCTCAGCCGCGTCGAGTCGCGATACTCGCGCAGGTGCGGATCGAGCACGTTGCCGATGAGGATGTCGGGGTGACCGTCGCGGTCGTAGTCGAGGACGTTCGCCGCGATGCTGATCGCGTAGCCGCCCACTCCCGCGCGCTCGGTGACGTCCTCGAAGCCTGGCGATCCGGTCTCGACGCGCATGTTGCGGAGGAGTCGCGGACTTCCGAAGCTCACCACGACGAGCAGGTCCTGGTCGCCGTCGTTGTCGTAGTCGAGGAAGAGCGCACCGGAGGCGAGCCCGTGCACCTTCGGATCACCCGCGAACTGCGCGAGCGCGGGCACGCTCGTCCGCTCGAAGCGCATCCCGCCGCGATTCAGCCAGAGCACGACGCGGTCGCTCGCGATCGCGAGAGGACTGGTCAGCAACACGTCCTGCCGGCCGTCTCCGTCCACGTCGGCGACCTCGGCGCTCGAGCCGACCGAGAGCAGCCACTTCGCGATGTGCCGCAGCCGCGGATCGACGAGGTCGAGCGACGCCGGATCCATCGTCACCGCGAGCCCACTCATCGCGGCGGGGATTTCCCGCAGCCGGAATCCGGGATCAGTCGCGGCCACGTGCGGGCGCAAGACGCGCTCGTAGCTCCACGCGCCGGCGATCCCGACCCCGGCGACGAGCGCCACCGCGCGCAGCGTCCGTCGGGAGAGCAGCGAGTCGCGCACGTGCAAGTGGATCCCCTCCCGCCACATCGCCCGCCCGTGCAGCCAGAGGAAGCGCGCCGTCGCGACGATGAACGCCGCGTAGAAGAAGGTGAACACCGACCCGAAGCGGTGCAGCACCAGGTCGACCAGCGCGATCGACACTCCCGTCGCGATCTGCGCCCCGCGCGTCGCCGGCGAGGTGCGCGGATCGGTGAGCATGAAGAAGGTGAACAGGAAGAACGGCGGCGCGGTGAGCGTGCCGAGGAAGAGCATCTCCGGCGGCAGGTGCGCGCGCATGAGCCACGCGCGCAGCGCGGTCTGCAGCGCGTACGTCGCGAGGAAGGAGACGATCAGCCAGCCGCGCCCGATCCGGAAGACGAATCCCGCCAGCGCGAGGGTGACGATGAACGCCGAGATCGCGAGCGAGCCCCCCCACTGGTACGCCGGCGCCGCGGTGACCAGATGTCCCGCGAAGAGCAGCGTCGTCGCGATGCCGAACAGCGACGGGTTGAAGTGATGTTTCCCCTCGTACGTGAGCACGTACTTCGAGCCGATGGTGAGGAAGATCGGCAGCGCGAGCAGCAAATAGTCGTGCGCGAAGTTGAGGAGGATCGCGATCGAGAGAGAGCTGATGTACGCGCTCAGCGGCACGAGCAGCTCGCGCTTCCGCAGCAGCCAGTGCAGCGCCATGTCGAGCCCGCACCCGATCGCGACGATCGCCGCGATCTGCCCCGGCGAGCGGTTGAAGCCGAGCCAGAGTATGCCCATGACGACATACGCCGTGAGGATCGCGGCGAAGGGAATTCGCGGGTCGAATCGGTTCGGAAGGCCAGCGATTCGTCGGGGACGGGTGCCGGTTGCCGGGTGCCGGGTGCCGGGAACGGCGTCGCCCGCGGTTACCGGCACCCCGCCACCGGCACCCGGTAACCCGTAGCTCGCCCCCCGCCTCCCGACCTCCGTCCTCATACCAGCGCCATCTCGAACCCCGGCATCCGCCCCACACGCAGCGACTCCGGCACCTTCGTGTCGGGGAGGGTGACGAGGTACAGCTGCGCGCGAAGGTTCGTCGCGAGGTAGCCGTCGTAGGCGCGATCCAGTGCGTCGCCGTCCGGCGCGCAGGCGCTCAGGAAATGGAATCGAGCCTCGCGCGCCGCACGGTACGCCGACGCGAGCAGGGCGCGCAGCACCGCGGGATCGCCCGACGGCACGGCGAGATGCGTCAGGTACTGGTAGCGGAAGGGCTGGCCCGGCGCCGGGAGCCGCGGCCTGCCTGACGCGAGCGCCGCGATGTCGTGCAGCAGCCGCACGCGCCGCATCGCCCCGCGGTATCCCGCGACGACGGTCTCCTTCACCGGCGAGGCATCCCACGGCGCGACGACACCGGCGAGCCGGCCGCGCGCGTCCTCCGCCAGGTGAAAGGATTCGATCGCGAGTCGCGGCCAGATCGCGAGGCGGCGACGCAGCTCGCGCTCCGGCATCGGGTAGCCGAAGGGACGCGCGCGTGCGTCGGCGTCGAGCAGGGCGGCGATCGCCGCGATGTCCGCCTCGCCGGCACGGCGCACGGTGTATACCGACCGCTCCCGCCGGCGCGGCAGCACGAGATGGAGCGAGCGGATGTCGAACTCGCGGAGCAGCGTGTAGCGCGGGCGGCCGCGCCGCGCCGCGCGCTCGGTCTGCACCGTCAGCGCCCGCCGCGCGCGCGCGTTCGACGCGATGATCGCGGTGAGCCAGTACTCCACGCCGTGCCGCTCGCGCGCCGCCTCGAGGATCGGACCGTACGCGCGATCGAGCAGCATCCGTCCCTCGGCGCGGCCGCTCAGTCGCAGGTCGCCTAGGTAGCCGACCTTCGCGACGCGGTCGCCGACCCACGCGTCGCGCACGAGCACCGAGCCCATCCCCGCGATCTCGCCGCTCTCGGTGGCGACGACCCACGAGTCCCACGCCGACGCGTGGAGCGCATACATCGCATCCACCGTCGGCGTACGTCGCACCGAGAGCGAGAGCTCCGCGTCCATCGCCACCGCGCCGAGCAGCGCGCGCCGCGCGGCGTCGTCCTCCGGCCGCGCGGGGCGGACGACGAGCGACGACTCCGCCGTGGGGGACGCGAGCGCCTGCACCCTCACATCCAGAAGGCGATTCGCGTCGCGAAGGGCTCGGGCGCCGGGCCGCGGCCCCCTTCGAGCGCGTGCTCGCGCAGCGACTCGATCGCGCGATGGATCGCGTCCGCCTCCGTGCCGTGGAATCGGCGGCCGCCGAACCGCGCGATGTTCGCGGTCTGGTTCGCCATGATCCGTACGTCCTGATCGATCACGACGCGCGTGTACCAGGGAAGCAGCAGCCGCGCGATCGGGTTGAAGACGCCGAAGCGGAAGGCGATGGCCGTGTACACCAGCGCCCGCGTCGGGCTCACCGGCGTGATCTGCGAGCTGATGACGAAGCCGCGCCGTTCCCCCCACATGTAGTCGACGCGCGTCACGTTCGGCACGAAGAACCTGTCCGTGTGCGTCATCGCCTTGCCGTCGGGATTGAGCAGCCACCTCGTGAAGCCGATCGAGTCGTCGGCCTGGAAATACTCGACGAGCACCGAGTCGCGCGTCCGTTCGACCGTCGCCTCGGCGCGCTTCGCCGTCCCCGCCTTGCGGAACCAGCCGCTGTGGACGAACGCCGTGTGCGGCACGTCCATGAAGTTCTCGACGAGGTCGGTGACGTCGCCGTCGAACCAGGTGAGCATGTAGTACGAGCTCCACCCCGCCTCGCCGGCGTGCGGAAAGCGGTACGGCGCCTTGAGCGTTGCGCCGTTCGGATCGCCCATCCACACCCACACCAGCCCGTCCTGCTCGACGACGGGGAAGCGGTCGAGCGTGCGCGCGACGCGCGGCGTGCTCGCCGGTCCCTCCGAGGGGACGGTGACGCAGGCGCCGCTCGCGTCGTACGTCCAGCCATGATAGGGACAGCCGATGCAGCCGTCGAAGACGTCGCCCCCGCTCAGCGCCGCGTTGCGATGCAGGCAGCGATCGCGGAGCGCGGTCGGGCGTCCGTCCTTCCCCCGGAAGAGCACCAGCGGCTCGTCGAGGATCGTGCTCGCGAAAGGCTTCTTCCCCGTCACCTGCGTCGAGAGCGCGGCGACGTACCAGTTCTCGTGGAGCGTGCCGACGTTCCAGCGCATGAGGTCGCGCCGCTCGGGGGACGCGGCGCCGTCGAGGGCGTCGAAGGTGCGCGCCGGGCGTGATGTCGTCGTCATGGTCAGTGGGCCACGGGGTTCTGCTCGTGCTCGAAGTACCGCTCCCACCCGGGAGTGGACTCGAGCGC
>DATAIN010000303.1:0-1933 GCA_036262635.1 Gemmatimonadaceae bacterium
CTACGACGGCGTCTCGCTCTACGCGCCGCACAGCGCGTATGGCGGCCCGGAGGGGCTGCGCCGGCTGATCGACGCGGCGCACGATGCCGGGCTCGCGGTGGTGCTCGACGTCGTGTACAACCACGTCGGACCGGAGGGGAACTACCTCCCGCTCTATGGGCCGTACTTCACCGAGACGTACAAGACGCCGTGGGGTCCCGCGGTGAACTACGACGGCGCGGACAGCCCCGAGGTGAGGCGCTTCGTGATCGAGAACGCGCTCCACTGGGTCACCGAGTACCACGCGGACGCGCTCCGGCTCGACGCGATCCACGGGATCTACGACTTCGGCGCGAAGCACGTGCTCACGGAGCTGGTGGAGCGGGTGCACGAGCAGGGCCGTGCGTTAGGCAGGCAGGTGGTCGTGATCGCCGAGAGCGACCTCAATGATCCGAAGGTCGTGCGCCCGCCCGAGGTGGGGGGCTACGGCTTCGACGCGCAGTGGAGCGACGACTTCCACCACGCGGTGCACGCGCTGCTCACCGGTGAGGACAAGGGCTACTACGCGGACTTCGGCGGCTTCGAGCCTCTCGGGCTCTCGATCGCCGAGCGATTCTACTACGCGGGCCGCTACTCGCGTCACCGGAAGCGGCGCCATGGCGCGCGGGCGCGCGACATCTCCGGCGATCACTTCGTGGTCGCGATCCAGAACCACGACCAGGTGGGGAACCGCGCGGCGGGGGAGCGCTTCGGCGAGCTGCTCGACTTCCCACGGCAGAAGCTCGCCGCGGCGCTGCTGCTCCTGTCGCCGTACGTGCCGCTCATCTTCATGGGCGAGGAGTACGGGGAGACGAATCCCTTCCAGTATTTCGTCAATCACGGGGACGCGAAGCTCGTCGCGGCGGTGCGCGAGGGACGGAAGAAGGAGTTCGAGGCGTTCGGCTGGGGGGACGAAGTGCCCGACCCGCAGAGCGAGGACACCTTCCGGCGCTCGAAGCTCGACTGGTCGTCGCGCGAGAAGTCGCCGCACAAGGAGCTGCACGCGCTCTACCGCGATCTGCTCGCCCTGCGCAAGCGCGAGCCCGCGCTCCGACCGGGGGGGCCGCCGCCGGTGGTTCAGTATGCGCAGTACTATCGCACCGACGGCTGGATGACGGTGGAGCTGGGCGACAGCCTCGTCGCGCTCTACAACCTGGGAGAACGCGAGTGGGCGATTCCCCTGCCTGACGGCGCCCCGGTCACCGCGCTCCTCGCCACCACCGACACCAAGTACCAGCCGCCCGGCGCGGCCTCCGTGCACCGGCGCTACGACGTGGCCGGGGACGCGGTCACCTTACCTGCACACACGGCGGTGCTATTCCGCCGGGAGAATCCTTGAGCATGCGAGTCTGGCCCGGGCAGCCCTATCCACTCGGCGCGACGTGGGACGGCGAAGGCGTGAACTTCGCCCTCTTCTCCGAGAACGCGACGGCGGTCGAGCTCTGCCTCTTCCACGGGAATGACGACGCTGAGGAGTTCGCGAAGATCCCGATGCGTGAGCGCACCGACCAGGTGTGGCACTGCTACCTCCCCGACGTCCGGCCGGCGCAGCTCTACGGCTACCGCGTCCACGGGCCGTACAAGCCGGAGGAGGGACACCGCTTCAACCCCGGCAAGCTCCTCATCGACCCGTACGCGAAGGCGATCAGCAGTCCCATCAAGTGGAGCAACGCCCTCTTCGCCTACAAGGTCGGCGGCCCGAAGGAGGACCTCGAGCCCGACTTCGCGAACAGCGCCGCCGGCGTCCCGAAGAGCGTCGTCATCGACTCGGCGTTCACCTGGGGGAACGACCGCGCCCCGCGCACGCCGTGGAACCGCACGGTGATCTACGAGACGCACGTGAAGGGGATGACGATGCGGCACCCCGGCGTCCCGGAGGACCTGCGCGGCACCTACCTCGGCCTCGTCGCCGACC
>DATAIN010000304.1:0-2796 GCA_036262635.1 Gemmatimonadaceae bacterium
CGACGGTGCGCATCCGGAAGCAGTCATTGCTCGTGCGCGTCGAGAACGTCTTCGATCGCCCGGCGTTCGCCTCGGGCTACACGGACGGGACGGAGCCGAGCTACTACGTCGTCGCTCCTCGAAACCTGAACGTCAGCCTCCGCCTCGCCTTCTGGAGGCGATGAGGGGCAGGACTTGGGGCAGGACTTGGGGCAGGACGAGGGGCAGGATGAGGGTGAGAAATGTGGAAGATGAGAGAGCGCACCGCAGAGCGAGCGATCTGCCAGCGCTCCTCCCAGGCTCCCTGGATGCGCACCGTGTTCGCCCCTCTCCGCCGCAGTCCCTCATCGAACAGCGCGAGCATCGATTCGCGGTTTGCCGGCCGGTCGCGGATGCCGTCGGGGATCCATGGCACGTCCACGTCGCACAGCAGGTAGAGATCGGCGCGGCGCGTGCGCTCGGCGCGCTCGACCCAGCGCGGCGACTTCCCGTAGTAGTGGCGCGCGTAGATCACCGTGCTGAGGAGATCCGTGTCGAGCACGAGGAGGCGACCGTTGGCGCGTGCGACGAGATCCTCGGCGGCATCGGCGAGAAGGATGTGCTCGCGCGCGATCGGCGTGACGTCGGCGGCCGTCAGCTCGCGGCCCATCTGCTCGGCGTAGACGCGCGACGCCTCCGGGACCCACTCCGTTCGAAGATCCTCGGCGATGCGGCGGGCGAGCGTGGTCTTGCCCGTCGACTCCGGGCCGGTGACGCAGACGCGAAGGATCCGTGCACTCACGCCAGCGCCGGCGCCGCGGCGCGTTCACGCATCGAGCGGCGCCAGTCGAGCCATCCCTTCACGGCGAGAACGAGGAACACCGCGTAGAGACCCGCCGTGAGATAGAGATCCTTGAAGATGAACATCCCCACGTAGAGCACGTCCACCGCGATCCAGACCAGCCAGTTCTCGAGGAGCTTCCGCGTCATCATCCACTGCGCGACGAGGCTGGTGCTCGAGAGAAAGGAATCCATGAACGGGAGCGCCGCGTCGGTCTCGTGGTGGAGAAAGACGCCGAGCAGCGCCGAGCCGGCGGCAGCGACCGCGGCGAGCAGGAGCCCGAGCCGCCAGCCGGTGCGCGTGACGTGCAGCTCGGTGCGTCCCTCGCCTCCATACAGCCACTCGTACCAGCCGTAGATGGAGAGGATCGCGTAGATGACCTGCAGTCCCATGTCGGCGTAGAGCCGCGCCTCGTAGAAGACGAGGGCGTAGAGCACGACGTTGACGATCGCGGTGGGCCAGCTCCAGATGTTCTGCCTGACGCTGAGATACACACTGACCGCGCCGACGACCGCGGCGAAGAGCTCGAGAGTGCTCATTGTCGGGGGAAGATAAGCCGCGGACGCTCATCGAACGACGCGTGCGGATTCGTGCGGATCGGCGCGGATCCTTTTCGCGGTTGCCCTGGCGGTTGTCAACAGGAGCCGTGGAGGGCGTGGAGGGGTTGTGGTGAGCGATAGCTCCCTGCAACCCTCTCCATGCTCTCCATGGCTCCTGTAATATCCGTCGCGGCCTCGAACGGTCCTGGGGCGCGTCGGGCGAGACGATCTCACCCAGTGCGCCATGGCCGAGCCGCGTCGTTCGCCGTGCGGTTACCGCTTCTTCTCTCTTCCCAGCCCCCGCAGCGCGGCCGCGGAGTTGCGCTTCTTGAGCACGGGGCCCCAGAGATCGCCCACCTTCCTGAAGCGCACGGGCGCGGTCTCGATGGTGAACTCGCGGATGTCGAGATCGTCGGTGAGCTCCGACCAGTCGAGCGGAGTCGATACCGTCGCGCCGGCCTTGGCGCGCACGCAGTAGGCGCCGGCGATCGACTTGCCGCGGATGTTCTGCAGGTAGTCGACGTACACCGACTTCGGGGAGCGGTCGTTCACGGCGCGCGTGATCGTCGCGTCCTTCGGATGCTTCTGCGCGACGTTCGCCGCGATGATCTGGGCGAGCGTCACCGCGGTCTCCCAGGTCGCCGCCGGCGGGAGGGGGACGCAGACGTGCAGTCCGCGTGAGCCGCTCGTCTTCAGCGCGGCGGTGAGACCCAGCTCGTCGAGCTCCTCCTTCACCCAGCGGGCGACGTCGAGCACGCGCTGGAAGCCGGCCTTCGGCTGCGGGTCGAGATCGAGGTAGGTGTAGTCCGGATTCTCCGGGCTCTGCACCCGCGAGTGCCAGGGATCGGTGGAGACGCAGCCGAGCTGCACGCAGTAGAGCAGCGTGGTGATGTCGCCGCCGACGAGCCGCCGCTTCGTGTCGCCGTCCGACTCGGGGACGTTCTCGACGCGCACTCCCTCCGGCGCCTCATCGGGGGCCTTCTGCTGGAAGAAGGTCTCCCCCTCGATTCCCTCGGGGGTGCGCTTCAGCACCAGCGCGCGATCCTTCAGCGCCGGCAGGATGAGCGGCGCGACGGTCGCGTAATAGCGGAAGAGGGCGCCCTTGGTGATGCCGTCCTTCGGGAAGTACACCTTGTCGAGACTCGACACGTCGAGCGAGGCGCCCCTGCCTAACGCGACGGGGCCGCGTCCTCCCTCGCGCTCGAGCTCCGCCAGTCGTGTGACGATCGGCGCGTTCGCGTAGACCGGCACCTCGGTGAACGCGGCCGTCTTCTTCGCCGCGCGCCGAGTGGCGCCCGCGGCCGACGTCGTCTTCGCCGAGCGCCGAGCGCCGGAAGCCGAGGTCCTCTTTTTCGCTACCGCCGACGCGCCCCGCCCCGCGCCCGCCGCGCGGCGGACGCTGCCGCGATCCTGGACGCTCTCGCCCTCGCGCGTCACCTCGCGCGCCGGCTTGTCGTC
>DATAIN010000305.1:0-10144 GCA_036262635.1 Gemmatimonadaceae bacterium
CGCGACGACCGCGCCCTGGAGATAGTCGCGACTTCCCTTCGGACGGCTGACGTAGGTCGCGTGCTTGTAGCCGGGCCGCATCTCGACCGCGGCGGTCCCCTCGACGAGCGCCACCGTCGCCGCGCGCTGCAGCGCGGGATCGAGCGTGGTGAAAATGCGGTAGCCGCCATTGCCGACGGGAACCCCGGCGCGCTCCGCCTGCTGCCGCACGACGTCGACGAAATACGGCGCGGTGGCCGACATCCCGGAGTTCGCGACGGTCGTCACCGGCTCGGCCTGCGCCGCGGTGGCCTGCTCGCGCGAGATGTAGCCCTGGTCCGCCATCAGCGCGAGCACGGTGTTGCGGCGCGTGCGGTTCGCGTCGGGAAAGCGTGCGGGATCGAAGCGCACGGGACTCTGCGGGAGCGAGGCGAGCGACGCCGCCTCGGCGAGCGTGAGCCTCGAGGCCGCCTTGCCGAAGTAGTGGCGCGACGCCGCCTCCACACCGTACCAGCCGTGCCCGAAGTTGATCTGGTTGAGGTACGCCTCGAGGATCTGCTCCTTGGTGTAGTGCCGCTCCATCTCGCGCGCCGCTTCCTGCTCGCGAATCTTCCGGCTGAGGTTCTTCTCGCGGCGGTCGATCACGTCAGGATGCATGTTGCCGACGAGCTGCTGCGTGATCGTGCTCGCGCCGCGGGCGTTGCCGAGCACCGCGTCCTTGATCGACGCGCCGATGCCGATGACGTCGACCCCGTTGTGCTGGTAGAAGCGCTTGTCCTCGACCGCGACGAACGCCTGGCCGAGGTACTTCGGCAGCGCGCGAATGGAGACGCTCGTCCGCCACTCCCGGCCGATCTCGCCGATGAGCGATCCGTCGCGCGCGTAGACGAGCGAGGACTGCGGCGGCTGGACGAGTGTCCACGGCTCACCGGTGGACACGGGCGCGCTCTGCTGCGCGGCGAGGGGCGCGGCGACGAGAAGCGCGAGGATGGCTGAGCGATGCACGGAGCGATGCACGAGCGATGCTGGGCGCGGGACGAGCGGCGGCGCGGCGCGCGGGCCGCGGGAGATCACGGGATGCTACCCCGGACGTTGGTCAAAGATAGCGTTTCAAGGACGAGCGACGCGTCGGCGCGGTCAGCGTGCGCCGATGCGTGACGGCTCTCACAGGCGGAGTCAGCTCATGTCAGCCGTCGGGCCGTAGATGCTCGGCAGCGGGACGTCGTTGAGCCGCAGGTAGACGCTGAGCTGGCCGCGGTGATGGATGCCGTGGTTCATCATGAATCCGCGCAGTGCCGCGGCGCGCGGAAGGGTGAAGATCGTCCGGCCGCCGTTCTTCAACGTCCAGGCGCCGGCCAGATCCTCGTCGCTCGCGCGAGCGATCGCGGCACGAGTGGCGGCGACGTTCGCGTCGAACCGCTCGAGCAGCTCGGCGCCATCCCGGTACTTCGGCAACGCGAGCGGAGTGCCGCCGGGCGGGGCGAAGTCGAGCTCCGGCTGCGCGACGATGTAGCGTCCCCACCCCGCGAGGTTGGCGATGTGCGACGCGAGCTCGCCGAGCGACATCGACTTCGCATGGGGTTTCCACCCCGCCTTCGATTCGGGGACCCGCTCGAGGAGAGAGCGCGTCGTCTTCATCTCGTGATCGAACTCGGGGAGCAGGGCAGCGGAGAGAGGCATCGGATGGTTCGTGGCGAGTGGCATTCGGGGAGGCGGAAGGTTGCCGCGTGTCACCCCCCACCGCAACTTCAAGGCATGCCCCGCCCAGTCCATCTCGCCGTCGGTCAGATCAAGCCGCGCAAGGGCAACTATCGCCGGAACCTCGACCGGCTCGGCGCGATCTTCACGCGTGTCGCCGGCGAGTCGCCGCGAGCGCAGCTGCTCCACCTGCCGGAGACGGCGCTCACCGGATACTTCCTCGAGGGAGGGGTCCGCGAGCACGCGGTGACGGCGGGGACGCTGGCGCGCGACCTCGCCGAGCTGCATCGGCGGACCGCGCGCGGGGCGAGCTTCGACGTCGCGATCGGCTTCTACGAGCTGTGGGAGCACAAGCTCTACAACAGCGCGATGTACCTCTCGCTCGGCGGGAGCGACCCGGTGATCCGGCACATTCACCGGAAGGTGTTCCTCCCGACCTACGGGCTCTTCGACGAAGAGCGCTTCGTCGAGCGCGGGCAGTCGGTGCGCGCCTTCGACGCTCCAGTGGGACGAGTCGCGATGCTCGTGTGCGAGGATGCGTGGCACTCGCTGAGCGGAACGATGGCGGCGCTGGACGGGGCCGAGCTGGTGCTGGTGCACGCGGCGGCGCCGGCGCGGGGCGCGTTCCGCGTCGATGGGGTCCCGGGACCGGCGAGTCTCGCGCGCTGGGAGCGGCTCGTCCGCGAGATGGCGGAGGAGCACGGGATCTTCGTCTCGCTGTCGCATCTGTCGGGGAGCGAGGGAGGAAAGCTGTTCGCGGGGGGCTCGGCGCTGATTGGACCCAAGGGGGACGTGCGGGTCCGCGCGCCACTCTGGGACGAGGCGCTGGCGACGGCGACGATCGACCTCGGCGATCTCGCGCGCGCACGCGCCGACATGCCGCTCATCGCCGATCTCGAGACGATGATGCCGCACGTGCTGGGGAACCTCAGGCAGGTGCTGGCGCGGGAGCCAGTGCGGGTCGCGTACGACGAAGCGGTGGTCGAGGCGAGCGAGCCTCCAACGCGGGGGGCCCCCCCCGAACACAACGATCCCTCCGCGACCCCCGCCGCGCACAACCGCGCGATCTCGCCCGAGATCGATCCATCGCGCAACGGCGGGCCGATCGCCGTGGTCCGCGCCTGCGACGCCGGCGGTCCGCCCCCGCTCGACATCGACCCGGTGCTAACGACCGAGTGGCTCCTCCACTTCATCCGGCAGGAGACCGCGGCGCGCCAGTTCCGCAAGGCGATCGTCGGCGTCTCGGGCGGGGTCGATTCGGCGGTCACCGCGTTCCTCGCCGCGCGGGCGCTGGGACCGGAGAACGTGATCGGGGTCCGCATGCCCTACCGCACCTCGAGCCGCGAGAGCCTCGAGCACGGCCAGCTCGTGATCGACGCGTTAGGCATCGAGGGACGGACCGTCGACATCAGCCCCGCGGTCGACGGCTATCTCTCGACCACGCCGGATGCGGACCCGACGCGGCGCGGCAACGTCATGGCGCGCGTCCGGATGATCACCATCTTCGACCTCTCGGCGCGCGACGCGGCCATGCCGTTAGGCACCGGGAACAAGACCGAGCGCCTGTTCGGCTACTTCACCTGGCATGCCGACGACTCGCCGCCGGTGAACCCGCTCGGCGATCTCTTCAAGACGCAGGTCTGGGCGCTCGCCCGGCACCTCGGCGTCCCGGCGCCGATCGTCGACAAGGCGCCGTCGGCGGACCTCGTCGCCGGACAGACCGACGAGGGGGACTTCGGAATCAGCTACGAGAAGGCCGACCGCATCCTGAACCACATCCTCGCCGGCTACGCTCCCCCCGAGATCGTCGCGCGCGGCTTCGCGCCGGCGGAGGTGGAGGTCGTCCGCAAGCGGGTCGCGGGGACGCACTGGAAGCGGAAGCTCCCGACCGTGGCGATGCTGAGCCACAGCGCGATCGGCGAGAGCTACTTGCGCCCCGTGGACTACTAGCGCCATAACGTGTCGCGCGGCGTGACCACGTCCGCGCTGGCTCGTATTCGACCGTTGGCGGCGCTCGGTGCGCCGCCGCGCACCCTTCGCCTCTCCCGACTCATGCTCGCTCGCCTCACCCGCACCATCGCCCTCGCGACCGCGCTCGCGGCCGCCGCCGCGACGCTCCCGACTTCCGCGCGCGCGCAGAAGGCCGTCTCGAAGTCCACCGACGCCGTCGCCAAGGCCGACGCGCGCGCGATCGAGCGCTATCGCCTGACGCCGGCGCTGCTCGGCAAGCTCGCGAAGGTGCAGGACAACATCTACGCGATGCTCAAGGCCGATCCGGGGCTCACGAAGAAGTACGCCAACATGAAGGACGACGACGAGGACAACGAGGCGCAGACGATCGACGAGATGACGAAGAAGCTCAACTCGGTCCCGGAGCTGAAGCGTGCGATCACCAAGTCCGGGCTCACGACGCGCGAGTACATGATCGCGACGCTCGCGATGTTCCAGGCGAGCATGGCGAGCGCGCTGGCCGAGATGCCCGGCGCCGACAAGAGCGCCATCACGCCGAACGTGAAGGCGAACATGGCCTTCCTGAAGGCGCACAAGGCCGAGATGGATCGCATGAACGCCCGCGCGCTCGAGATCCAGAAGCTGGCGGGCGAGGCGAAGGAAGCGGACGACGACGAGTCCGAGCAGGAGCCCGATACGAGCAGCGCCAGGCCGCGCTGACCCGCTCGCCCGCTCGGCGTGAATCGCCGCACGAATCGGGTGGGCAGGAGGGGATGCCGATGGTATGATGAGGCCGGGGCGCGATGATCGTGTCCCGGCCTCGCTGTTCGGCGAGGCGCGACACCGCGGACCCGGGAGCCGACCCGACATGCGTACCGACTACGATCGAATCGAAACCGCCATTCGCTATCTCGACGAGCGCGCCCGCGAGCAGCCTTCGCTCGCCGACGTCGCCGCGTACGTGGGATTGAGCGAGTCGCACTTCCAGCGGCTCTTCACGCGCTGGGCGGGGATCAGCCCGAAGCGCTTCCTCCAGTTCCAGACGGTCGCGCACGCGCGCGCACTGCTGGCCGAGTCGCGGTCGCTGCTCGACGCGACCTACGAGGCGGGACTCTCGAGCGCGGGCCGGCTGCACGATCTCTTCGTCACCATCGACGCCGTCACGCCCGGAGAGTTCAAGCGCGCCGGCGACGGGCTGACCATCGAATGGGGCGCGCACGAGACGCCGTTCGGGGAGTGCGTGATCGGCGTGACGCCACGCGGCATCTGCGGGCTGTACTTCGCTACGCAGGACGGTCTCGACGGAGCGCGCGAGCGTCTCGCCGAGGACTGGGAGGGAGCGCGGCTCGTCGAGAATCCGCGCGCGACGGCGCCGCTGGTCGACCAGATCTTCGGCGCGGCCGACCACGCCCCCGCTCCGCTCGCGGTGCTGGTGAAGGGGACGAACCTGCAGCTCAAGGTGTGGGAGGCGCTGCTGCGGATCCCGTTAGGCGAGGTCGCGACGTACGAGCAGGTCGCCGCCGCGGCGGGCGCTCCGCGCGCGGTACGCGCGGTCGGGAACGCGGTCGGGCAGAACCCGGTGAGCTACCTGATCCCCTGCCACCGCGTGATCCGGAAGACGGGCGCGTTCGGGAACTACGGGGGCGGGATCGAGCGGAAGCGGGCGATGCTCGCCTGGGAGTTCGCGAAGCGCGAGGGAGAGCACGGTGGTCCGCGCGCGACCCTCCCGACGCAGCAGCTGCGGTTCGCGATGGCGCGGTAGGAAAAAAAGTTGCCAGCGGGCAGTAACGGCGGTCCGCTGTCACTGACGACTGGCAACTGACTACCCCCGCTCACGCCGCCAGCGGCTGCCCCCAGTGCGGGACGCGGCTCGTGTCGGCCAGGGCCAGGCTCACCGCCCGGCGGGCGGCGCGCTTCAGTGCACGATGCACCGCGCGCGCGTAGCGGATGAAGTTCGCTCCCGCCCACGGATGCCGGATGAAGAACTCGTGGGGGAGCATGTCGCCCTTCATGAGGTTGCAGCGCTCGCACGCCGCGACGACGTTGCCGATCGCGTTCGCGCCGCCGTGAGCGAGCGGATGCACGTGGTCGAGCGTCGCGCTTTCGTAGCCGAGGGAGGTGGCGCAGTAGACGCAGCGGTGGCCGCAGTCCCGCATCGCGGCATGCTTGTACGCGCGCTTCGTCGCGGCGGCCGAGTCCCGGCGGCGCCGGCGCCCGAAGGCCCCGGAGCGAGGAAGCGTGGCATGGTCCCGCATCATCTGTTGACGGCTCGAACGACGTCGCGGCATCTCACCTCATGGTGAAAGACGACGCCCCGCCCCGGGAGTTCATCCCGGGCGGGGCGTTTGACGTACTGCGGAGACCGTAGCCGGCGCGGACGACGCCTCGCGTCGTCCGCTCGCATCCTGTCGGTGTCGAGGATCGCCGGTATCGCCGATCATCCGCCTCCGATCATGTGGACGGCATCATTGCCGTCGTGCCGGTAGAGTGCAGCCGGTGTGCCAGTTGCGCCAGATGCCTGGTTCGCTCCCGCGATGGCCCGGGCGCCCATGGCTCACCCTTCTGTAAATGCGACGCCCGGCCGCTCGCGCAGGTAACGACGCGGAGCGACCGGGCGCGATCCAGGGGTTCAGTCGGCGGCGACGTCCACGGCCGAAGAAGAACCGGCGGGGCGGGCCGAATCGTGAAAGGCGGCAATGATCCGGGCGGCGCAGGCGTCGAGCTGCATCCGGTTGGGCATCTCCGACTCCGGGAAGGGGAGCGGGATGTCGAAGCCGTCGCCGATCCGGCGCGGGATGAGATGGACGTGATAGTGGAAGACGTCCTGACCCGCCGCCTTGCCGCTGTTCACGACCATGTTGATCCCCTGCGCGTTGGTCACGGCGCGCACCGCCGGCTCGAGCTTGAGCGCCACCTCGAAGAGATGCGCCGCCAGGTCGTGCGGCAGGTCCTCGAGCGACTCGAAGTGCCGGCGCGGGACGACGAGGACATGGCCAGCGTTCACGGGCTGGATGTCCATGAAGGCAAGGGCGACGGAATCCTCGTAGCAGACGCTCACTTCACCCGCGCCACCAATGAGGTCGCAGAAGGTGCAATGCTGAGTGGCCGGGGACATTGGAAGCCTCGGAGAGAAAGGGTGCGACGAACGAATCGATGCACCCTCAAACGCATGGGCAATGCCACGCCTGACTGCCAAAAGGCAGGCCTCAGGGGCCGCAGGAAGGGCAGTTGCAGCACCGCCTCACTCCGCGTGGCGCCCCCGCCACTACACTAGCGTCCCGGATTCAACGCGATCACGCCCTGCGCTCCGGCCACGACCCGGATCCGCGCCCGGAAGCTTCCGTATCCCGGCCGCGCGAACACGATGTCGCCCATCTCCCCCACGGCGCCGGTCGCCTTGAGCCAGATCAGGGCGCTGCTGCTGCTCCCCGCGGCCACCGTCACCGAGTGAAGCGTCGCGCTGAAGCGCACCGTGTCACCGACGGTGCCGCGCACCACGCCGGGCGTCAGCTGTACCGTCTGCACGAGCTGGTCGACCGAAACGTCCGCCGAGTCGGCGGTGCCGCCCTGCTCGGTGGCGACGACCCAGGCCTTCCCGATCCCGAGCGCGACGACGCGGCCGAGCGAATCGACGGAGACCACGCCCGCCGCGCCGCGCACGCTCCACGAGTAGCGGCCCGGCGCGAGCGACGAGTCGGGAGCGAACGACTGCGCCACGAGCTGCGACGACTCGCCGAGCGCGAGGAAGCGCAGAGTCTTCGGCGATACCGCGGTGCGCGCGATCGCCAGCGGCTGCGCGGCGATGCGCACCCACGCGGTGTCGACGATTCCTTCCGACGTGGCTGTGATCGCGACGGTCCCGGGCGCGATGCCGCGCACCGTGCCACCCGTCAGATCGATCGTCGCGAGCTTCGCGTCCGCGGTCGTCCAGCTCACCGCGCGCCTACTGAGGGTGTCGCCACGCGCATCGAGGAGCACGACGCCGAAGCGCGCGCTGTCACCGACGAGGATCGCGAGCGAATCCGGAACGATCTTCACGACCGCCACCGGCGCCGGCGCGACGACGACGACGCTCGTGTCGGCGGTCGTGCCGCTCGTCGCGACGATGCGCGTCGTTCCCGCGCGGACGCCGGTGACGGTGACGAGCTGCGCCGCGACGGCGCCCGCGGCGGCGGCACCGCTGCCGAGCAGCGGCTGCACCACGGCGATGGTGGTGTCGAGCGCCGCCCAGACGACGGCGCGGTCGAGCTGTACGCCGGCGCGATCGAGCACGACCGCGCTCGTGTTCACCGCGCCGCCCGCGATGGTACGCAGCGTGTCGGCGGCGATGACGACGGATGCCGCTCTCGCGGCGATGCGAACGGTGAGCGAGTCGGCGACGCCGTTGAAGGCGCGCCCGACGATCCAGACCAGCGCGTCGAGATCCCCGCCGATGATCTTGCCCGTGGACGGCCCACTCGAGATCACTCTCGCGGCGAGCGTGTCGCGCGAGCTCCATCCGATGTAGAGCGGATTCACCGCCTGCCCCTTCGCGTCGAAGCCTGTCGCGCTGACTCGCAGAGTGTCGGCGCCGAGCACGATCGTGTCGGCGAGGGCGAGGGCGATGCTCGAGACCGCGGTGTCGGGGGCGACGTAGCGCAGGGTGTCGTGCACCGGCGCGTTCGTTCCCGGGCTCGCGGTGACCTCGCGCATCGACCGGAAGAGTGTGTCCCCCGCGGTGTCGATCGCCGCCAGCGTGAGTGTGTAGCGCTGCGTCGGACCGGCGAAGGTGACGTCGAAGGCGAGGGTCGCGGTGTCGTTCACGAAGTTCGCATCCGCCGAGTAGCTCGCGCCGCCGTTCGTGGGGGTCAGGACGCCGCGCACGGTCCGCAGGGAGACGAAGCTCGGGCCTCCGCTCGCCGCGCCCCGCTCCATCCGCGGCGCGATCGCGAGCGCGGCCTGGCTCGGCAGCCCGGGGCCCATCGGGTCGCGGTCGCGGCAGGTGATCCCGACGAGCGCGAGCGCGAAGATCGCCGCGAGGCGCGGGAGGAGAGCTGGGCGGGCGGCGACACGACCCTTCATGGGCGGCCTCGATCGGGAAATGGAAAAGCGCCCGGCCGCCCAATTGGGGGCGGGGCCGGGAGCGGCGATTCGGCGGCTCCCGGGGCTGTGGTTGGACGGTTCGCGCGGGAGCAGCGTCACGGCTCACCGTGCGCTAACGCACACTTCCAGCGGTATCCGGGGCGTGACCACCCGGAGAATTAATCCGTCCTCATCCGTAAACGCGTGGCGGCCTCGGCCGTCTCAGCGTGCCGGCCCGGAGCGACGGGTAGCTCCGGAGCCGGGCGGCATCCCACCCGAACCGAAGCGCCCGCACCACGGCGCTCCCACCACCCAACCTCCGATGCAGACTTCCATCCGCGCCGCCTTCGTCTCCGCAATCGCGCTCGCCGCGCTCGCACAGCCTTCCGCGGCGCAGAACGCGGACAAGCTCTCGATTCACGGCTACCTCACCCAGGGCTACGCGGTCTCCGACAGCGCGCTCGTCGAGGGGATCCCGAAGGAAGGCACGACGGACTATCGTCGCGCCGCCCTCCTGATGCGCTACGCGACGACGAACAGCGACAACTTCGTCATCCAGATCGCGCATCGCAGGCTGGGCAACAGCCCGTCGATGCAGTTCGAGAGCGACGTGAAGGTGGACTGGGCGTTCTTCGAGCACAACTTCGGCGCGACGAACACGCGTCTCCGCGTCGGCAAGGCGCCGATCCCGCTCGGCATCTACAACGAGACCCGTTACGTCGGGACGCAGCTCCCCTTCTATCGCGCGCCGTACGCGATGTACCACGAGGGGATCTATACCTCGGAGTCGGTGGACGGCCTCACCGTGATGCAGCCGCTGTTCTCGAGCAGCGCGTGGGCGATGGAGGCGAGCGCGTTCGCCGGCAGCTACAGCTATCTCGACTTCGCGACGGTTCGCACCGGCGCGACGACGTTCGCCTACCTCGGCCAGCGCGTGCGCGCCTCGGGCGCGGTCGGCGGCCAGCTCTGGGTGTCGACGCCGATCGACGGTCTCCGCTTCGGCGCCGGCGGTCAGCGCTACACCGTGGGCAACGCGTTCTTCCAGCCGGGCAAGTACTCGTTCGACGGCTACCATGGCAGCGTCGACGCGAAGTTCGAGCGGTTCATGGCGCGCTCGGAGTACCGCCGCGTGAACGCGCACAAGATCCTCAGCTACAACGCCTGGTATACGCAGGGCGGCGTCTCGCTGACGCAGAAGCTCTCGATCAACGGGCAGGCCGAGCGCGCGACCTACGCGGTGAACGCGTTCACGTCGCGGGCGTACCGCGTGCCGTTCATCCATGACGACGCGGCGGGGATCAACTACGCCTTCAGCCCGAGCCTCCTTCTCAAGATCGAGGCGCACCAGACGACGGGCTACAACGTCGAGAGCACCCTCGTGCCGCAGCTTCGCGCGCCGGTCGATGGCAAGTACTTCATCTCCAGCCTCTCGGTTGCCTTCTGATGTCGAAAGGAC
>DATAIN010000306.1:0-9809 GCA_036262635.1 Gemmatimonadaceae bacterium
GGACAGGGGCGCGTTCGACGCGACGCTGTTCGGGGCGTTCCGGGAGATGATCGAGACCGGGACGTTCGTGGGCGCTGACGAGAGAACATGAGAAACCGCGATGGGAGACGAGAGTGACGCCGATCTCTCGTCGGGAGACGAGAGGAGGACGAGAGAGGGGAGACGAGAGGAGGACGGGAGAACAGAGAGGAGAGAGCACGAGAGACGCCCATCGACCAGCTCTCCTCTCTCACGAGTCCGACTCCAGACTCCCATCGCCTTCAGCTCTCTGTCTCTCCGGTCTCCCGTCGCGGGTTCTCAGGTTCTCTTGTCGACCCGACAAGAGAGTTGCGCGCGACGACTCCGTCTGACGAAGTTTCGGGCGAACGTCAACCCGAACAGCGCGAGGCAGCGTGGCGAAGCAGGCGACATTCGAGACGAACCGCGGCACCATCGTCGCGGAGCTGTACGAGAAGGACGCGCCGAAGACGGTGGAGAACTTCGAGAAGCTGGCGAACTCCGGCTTCTATGACGGCGTGAAATTCCACCGCGTGATCCCCGACTTCGTGGTGCAGGGTGGCGACCCGCTGTCGCGCGACCTGCCGCCGGGCGATCCGCGCGTCGGCACCGGCGGGCCGGGGTGGAAGATCAAGTGCGAGACCGCGGGGAATCCGCGCAAGCACGAGGTCGGCGCACTGTCGATGGCGCACGCGGGGAAGGACACCGGTGGCAGCCAGTTCTTCATGGTGCTGAGCGAGGACAACACGCGGCACCTGAACGGGGTGCACACCGTGTTCGGCAAGATCACGCAGGGGCTCGACGTGATGAAGAAGATCACGAAGAACGACACGATGACGAAGGTGCGCGTCGACTGAGGTCGCGCGTCAAACCGAACGACTGAGGACGGACGACATGGCGGCGCCATTGCCGGGTGACAAGCGGGCGGGGTTCATGGGGCTGATCTTCGGGGGGATCACGGTGTTCCTGATCGCCTGGGGGATCGTGCACTTCACGAACAAGAAGTACGAGGGGCACGGGGAAGGCGGGGCGGAGGCGGCGGAGACGAAGTAAGGCTGGAGGCGATAAGCTGGAGGCGATAAGCACGCGGTGACGGCGTGACGGGACCAGCGATCCGCCATCGCCGCCTGCTTCCAGCTTTCAGCCCACCGCCCCAGGGCCTTGTACGCGTGCCCGATCCCCACTACTTTAGTGACTGACCGGTCAGTAATCGCCGGCGGCGAGGGACCGTTCCCCTCCGCCGCCGGCGGGTCGGTTCCCGCGGTCGATTTCCGTGGGAACCGCTGATCCAGATCCCGCGCTCGTCCGTCGTGACCGACCGTCCAGTCAAAGCCGCACGCCCGCGGACCCGCGCCAAGCCGCGCGACCGCCGCCGCCGTCCCGACGAGCGCCCCGCCCAGATCCTCGAGGCCGCCCTCGACGTCTTCGGCGAGAAAGGGCTCGCCGCCGCACGGCTCGACGACATCGCCCGCCGCGCGCAGCTCGCCAAGGGGACCATCTACCTCTACTTCCCCAACAAGGACGAGCTCTTTCGCGCCGTCATCCGCTCCACCGTCGTCGCGGAGCTCGAGCGCGCCGAATCCGTCCGCACCGTCGGCCCCGCCGACCAGCAGCTCGACGCGTTCATGCGCGGCTACTGGAACTTCATCTGCACGCCCACCTTCGAGCGCATCCACCGGCTCGTGATGAGCGAGATGCCGAAGTTCCCCGACCTCGCGCGCTTCTACGGCAGCGAGGTCATCGCGCGCAGCCACAAGCTCATCGGCGCGATCATCTCCGACGGCATCGCCCAGGGGATCTTTCGCGACGCCGATCCGCTCGCCACCGCCCGCATGATCATGAGCAGCTTCGTCATGCACGGGATCTGGCGCACCAAGCGCGTCATCCTGCCGCATCTCGGCGAGCTTTCCGACGAGGTGATGTTCGAGCAGGTCATCGACTTCATTCACGCCGCACTCCGCCCGGACGAACGGATGGCGCAACATTCGCCGGCGCCCGGCGCCCAGCGCTCGCACTCATGACCATCGCCCCTCTCGCGCGCCTCGGCGCCGCGATCCTCGTCTTCGCCGCGCCCCTCGCGCTCGGCGCCCAGGACTCCACCGGCACCGGCCAGACCGTCGTGCTCTCGCTCGGCGACGCCGTGCGGCTCGCCGCGCGTCAGGCGCCCGCCGCCGAGGCGGGGCGCTTCCGCGCCGACGAAGCGCGGGCCCGCGTCACGCAGCGTCGCGCCGATCTCCTGCCTAACGTGTCGGCGCTCGCCCAGCGCAGCGGCCGCACCTTCAACACGGCGACCTTCGGGATCCCCTTCCCGGGCTTCAACCCGAACGGGCAGGTACTGGGACCGGTGATCCTCACCGACCTCCGCGCCCGGGCCTCGCTCAACCTCGTCGACCTCGCGGCGCTGGCTCGCGTCCGCGCGGCGCGCACCGCCGCGACGGCGGGAACGCTCGACGCCGAGGCGGCCGCGGAAGCCGCCGCATCGCAGGCGGCTGCCGCGTATCTCCGTGCACTTCGTGCCGACGCTCAGCTGCGCGCCCGCGCCCAGGACTCGACGCTCGCCGCCGAGCTGCTCGGCATCGCGCGCTCGCAGCTCCAGGCGGGGACGGGCACCGCGCTCGATGTGACGCGCGCCGAGTCGCAGGCGGCGGGAGTTCGCGCGCAGCTCATCGCGGCGCGCTCCGAGCGCTCGCGTACGCGGCTCGAGCTGCTGCGCGCGCTCGGCCTTCCCCTCGAGAGCAACCTGCGGCTGAGCGATTCGCTCGAGCGGCTCGCCGTCACCGATACGGTGCCCGAGGCGGAGGCGGCGACGTCGCGTGCGCTCGCCAACCGCCCCGACCTGCGCGCCGCCGACGAGCAGCTCCGCGCGGCGCGGCTCGCGACCCGCGCGATCCAGGCGGAGCGGCTGCCCAGCCTCGGCGCCTTCGGCGACCAGGGCGCGATCGGTCCGAAGAACGATCACCTGCTGAACACCTACGACTGGGGGATCCAGATCTCCCTGCCGATCTTCGACGGCCTGCGCCGCGAGGGACGGATCGAGGAGCAGCGCGCGGTCACGAACGAAGCGGACGTCCGCCGCCGCGACCTGCGCGCGCAGACCGGCGTCGAAGTGCGGTCGGCGCTTCTCGACATCGGCGCGGCGCGCGAGCAGGTGGACGCCGCGCGCGAGCGCCTGCGGCTCGCCGAGCAGGAAGTGTCGCAGGCCCGCGAGCGCTTCACGGCCGGAGTCGGCGGCAACGCCGACGTCGTCACCGCATCGCTCGGCCTCACCGCGGCACGCAACCAGCTGCTCGACGCACTCACGCTCTACCAGTCGGCGCGTGTCTCGCTCGCCCGCGCCGAAGGGACGGCGACGAGCATCCGCTAGTCGCACCGGCATCGCTCATTCCGGCGCGCCCGCGCGCCTAACGTCATACGAGATTCATCCATGGCAAACCGCAAGCGCATCGTCCCGATCATCGCCATCCTCCTCCTCGCCGGGCTCGCGTGGTTCGGCAAGCAGTGGTGGTACGGCCGGGCCCACGAGTCCACCGACAACGCGCAGGTCGACGGGCACCTCGTTCCCGTGCTCGCCAAGGTCGGCGGCTACGTGCAGGCGGTGAGCGTCGCCGAGAACGACACCGTCGCCGAAGGGAAGATGCTGGTGCAGATCGACGACGCGGAGTACAAGGTCCGCCTCGCGCAGGCGAACGCGGATCTCGCCGCGGCGCGCGCGGCGGCGGGGAGCGGGAACGGCGGGGGGCAGGCGCAGGCGCAGGTGGCCGCGGCGGCCGGACAGCAGGGAGCGCTGCAGTCGCAGATCCGGGCCGCGCAGGCCGCGCTCGACAAGGCCAACGCCGATCTCGCGCGCATGCGCGATCTCGCCGCGAAGCAGATCGTCTCCTCGCAGACGCTCGACGCGGCCGTCGCCGCGCAGCAGTCGGCCGAGGCGAACCTGCAGGCGCTGCAGCGTCAGGCGGGCGCCGCCGGCGCGACGGTGCAGAGCGCGGAAGCGGGCGTCCGTCTCGCCGAGGCGCGGCTCGCCAGCGCGCAGGCGTCGCGCGACAACGCCGCGCTGCAGCTCGAGTACACCCGCGTCACCGCGCCGGCGACCGGGCTCGTCTCGAAGAAGCAGGTGGAGGTCGGCCAGCTCGTGCAGCCCGGGCAGCCGCTGATGACGATCGTCAGCGACACGGGCGTGTTCATCACGGCGAACTTCAAGGAGACGCAGCTCGCGGACCTGAAGGTGGGGCAGCCGGTGGACATCGAGGTCGATGCCTACGGCTGCAAGGCCGAGGGGAAGGTGGAGAGCCTGAGCGCGGCGACCGGCGCGAAGTTCGCGCTGCTCCCGCCGGACAACGCGACGGGGAACTTCACCAAGGTCGTGCAGCGCGTCCCGGTGCGGATCGCCGTGACGAAGCCGTGCGGGAAGACGCAGACGCTGCGCCCCGGGATGTCGGTCACCGTCCACGTCGCCACTCGCGCGTAAGCCATGGCGACGACGGTCGCGCCCGCGGGGTCGGGGTACACGGCGAGCGTCGCCAGCGCGGACAGGTACCGCTACAAGTACCTGATCGCGGTCTCGGTGACGCTCGCCGCCGTGCTCGAGCTCATCGACACCTCGATCGTCAACGTCGCGATCCCCCACATGATGGGGAATCTCGGCGCGACGCTCGACGAGATCGCGTGGGTCTCGACCGGCTACATCATCGCGAACGTCATCGTCATCCCGCTCTCGGCGTGGCTCTCGGCGCACTTCGGCCGGAAGCGGTACTTCACGGGATCGATCCTGCTCTTCGTCGTCGCGTCGTTCTTCTGCGGCGCGGCGGGCTCGCTCGGCGCGCTGATCTTCTGGCGGGTGGTCCAGGGGATCGGCGGCGGGGCGCTCCTCTCGACCGCGCAGTCCACGCTCTACGAGTCGTTCCCGCCCGAGGAGGCGGGGACGGGGATGGCGATCTTCGGGATGGGGGTGATGGTCGGCCCGACGCTCGGCCCCACGCTCGGCGGCTGGATCACGGACAACTTCAACTGGCCGTGGATCTTCTACATCAACGTGCCGTTAGGCATCATCGCCGCGGTGATGACATGGGCGTACGTCCCCGACGCCGAGCACCAGGAGCGCGCCGAGCGGATCGACGTGCTCGGGATCGTCCTCCTCGCGGTGGGGATCGGCTCGCTGCAGTGGATGCTCGAGCGCGGCGAGCGCTACGACTGGTTCGAGTCTCGCTTCGTGACGACGCTCGGGGTGATCGCCGCGGTCTCGCTGATCGCGCTCGTCTGGCACGAGCTGACGACGGACGAGCCGGTGATCGACTTCCACGTGCTCAAATCCCGGCAGCTCACCGCGGGGGTCGCGTTCGCGACGATGCTCGGCTTCGCGCTGTTCGGATCGGTGTTCATCCTCCCGGTCTTCCTGCAGCAGCTGCACGGCTTCACCGCGTGGCAGACGGGGAAGGTCATCCTTCCCGGCGCGCTCGCGTCGGCGTTCACGATGGCGATCGTCGGCCGGAACGCGCGGAAGCTCGACGCGCGCTACACGGTGGTGGCCGGGGCGCTGCTCTTCTTCGCGGCGATGTACAAGCTGTCGCTGATGACGTACGATTCGGGGGCGGGGGAGCTGTTCTGGCCCCTCATCCTTCGTGGTGTCGGGCTCGGGCTGATCTTCGTCCCGCTGACCAACGCCGCGATGGCGGACCTCGACGTCTCGCAGCTGCATCAGGGCACCGGGCTGTTCAACCTCACGCGGCAGCTCGGCGGGTCGCTGGGGATCGCGCTGATGGCGACGCTGCTGACGCGGTTCATCAAGAGCGAGAAGGCGGTCCTCACCGAGCACGTGGCGAGCACCGATCCGAACGTGCTGGCGCGGGTGGACGCGATGACGCGCGCGCTGGTCGCGAAGGGGGCGAGCGTCGGAGCGGCGAAGCTGCAGGCGATCGCGATCCTCGACCGGCAGATCGGCGCGCAGGCGAGCGTGCTGGCGTTCTCGCGGATCTATCTGCTCAGCGGAATCGCGCTCCTCTGCGCGCTGCCGCTGCTGCTGCTCTTCCGGACCGGCCGGGCGCGCGGATCGCTCGGCCCCATGCACTAGGAGCGATGACCGATTCCCTGCCCAGCCGCGCCGACGCGCTCGCCCTCGTCCACGAGTACACGCCGAGCGAGTCGCTGCGGAAGCACATGCTCGCCGTCGAGGCGGCGATGCGCGCCTACGCCGCGAAGTTCGGGGAGAACGTCGAGAAGTGGGGGCTCACGGGGCTCGTTCACGACTTCGACTACGAGCGCTTCCCGAACGCGATGCGGTCGGCGACGGAGGAGCACCCGTCGGAAGGGGTGCGGATCCTGCGCTCGAAGGGATTCCCGGAGGACATCCTGCAGGCGATCCTCGGCCACGCGACCTACACCGGGGTGCCGCGCGAGACGCGGATGGCGAAGACGCTGTTCGCGGTCGACGAGCTCACGGGGCTGATCACCGCGACGGCGCTGGTGAAGCCGAGCAGGAGCGTGCTCGACGTGGACGCGTCGTCGGTGCGGAAGAAGATGAAGGACAAGGCGTTCGCGCGGGGAGTGAGCCGCGAGGACGTGCTCGCCGGCGCCGAGGAGCTGGGTGTCCCGCTGGAGGAGCACATCGCGTTCGTGATCGAGGCGATGCGGGGTGCCGCGCCGGCGCTGGGGCTCGCCGGAGCGGCGTAGTTGCAGGGGTCAGGGGCCAGGGGTGGGCGGCGACTCAACGCGCGCGCGGGAGGGCGCGTATATGAGGCGTGAGGAGGAACCGGAAGTGACCGCTCGACCCGTTCCGTTACCGACGGAGCCGGAGCGCGGCGTGGGCACGGTGGGGCGCGACGTCCCGCGGCCGACGCCGATCTCGGCGGAGCCGGTGAGGGACGACGCCGCGCTGGTTCGCGCGGCGCGAGGGGGGAGCGACGTCGCCTTCGGGGCCCTCGTCCGGATGCATCAGCGGCGAGCCTACGCGATCGCGCGAGCGATCGTGCTCTCGCACGAGGATGCGGAGGACGCGGTCCAGGAGGGGTTCCTTCACGCGTACCGCGCGATGGGACGGTTCGACGCGGCCTATCCCTTCGGGGCGTGGCTGGCGCGAATCGTCGCGAACGCGGCGCTCGACCTCGTGCGGCGCCGGCGAGTGCGGGCGACGGAGGAGCTGCCGGCGGGAGTCGCGATGCCGTTCAGCGACCCGGCCGAGCGCTCGGAGCTGCGGGCGCGACTGAGCTCGGCGCTGGGCGAGCTTCCGGCGCGGCAGCGCGCGGTGCTGGTGCTGCACGACGTGGAGGGCTACCGGCACGCGGAGATCGGCGCGATGCTCGGGATGCCGGAAGGGACGGCACGATCGGATCTGCATCATGCGCGCGCGGCGATGCGCCGTGCGCTCGACGACCTGAGGAGCACGTGATGAAGCACAACGAGCTGCGCTTTCCCGACGACGCGCCCGATCGAGAGATCGGCGACGCGCTGCGATCAGTGGTTGGCGGGCCCTCGGGCTCGTACTGGATCGATCTCGAGGCGCGCATCCTCGACCGCATCGCGGAGGAGCGGAGCTCCCCGTGGAGCGTGCTCGCCGGATGGACCCGTCCCGCGGCGATCGCCGCCGCGCTGCTCCTGACCGCGGCGACGCTGCTCCTGACGCGCCTGCGCGAGCAGGACTCCGCGGTGGCGTACGGCGCCGTCGCGGAGGAGCAGTATCCACTCGCCGACGCGTCGTCGGGTCCGAGTGAGAACGCGACCACCCTCCACCTGCTGCTCGAGCGCTGATGTCTACCCCCCGATCGACGAAGAGCCTGGCGATGGCGTTCATCCTCGGCGCGCTGCTGGTGGGGGGCGTGCTCGGCTTCACCGCCGATCGCGTCTTCGGGCACGACGAGGCGTGCGCGAACCACTACACGCGGGTCGAGATGCGGAAGCGGTTCGCCGACAAGCTGCAGCTCTCGGCGGAGCAGCGGCGCCAGGTCGACGCGATCCTCGACGGCAAGCGGGCGAAGATGGACTCGGTGATGGCGCCCGTGCGCGCCGAGATGCAGGCAGTGAGCGACTCGACGACGAAGCGGATCGAGGCGGTGCTGGACGCGTCGCAGCGGGCGAAGTTCGCCGAGATGCGCGCTGACCACGACCGTCGGGAGCGGGAGGACCGCGCGGCGGTACGGCGCGAATAGAGGGACGAGGGGCAGAACGAAGGGCAGGATGAGGAGCAGAACGAGGGGCAGGGTGAGGGATAGAAATGTGGAATGATGAGAGACTCACTCATCTTCCACATTTCTTACCCTCGTCCTGCCCTTCATCGTGCCCCTCATCCTGCCCCTCGTTCTGCTCCCTCATCCTCCCCCTCATTCCGTGGCCAACCGCCTAACGGTGGCGGGACGTGGATTGCGGATCGCGTGGGGTTACCGCGATCATGGCGACGGTACGCACCCCGTTGTTCGACGCGACGTCGATAGCCTCGAGAATCTTCGCGTAGTCGAGCCTCCGGTCGGCCTCGATGTACAGCAGATGGTCCTTCCGCGCGGCGTAGATGGCGCGGAGCCTCCCCGCGAGCGCCGCGTGGGAAATCGGCTCCTTGTCGAGGACATAGCTGCCGTCGACCGAGATTCCGAGCGTCACGTCGGCGGGGGCGTCCGGATGCGCCTGGAGGTTCGTTCCGCTCGGTGGCTGCGCAAGCGTTCCGCTCATCAGCATCGGCGCGACCACCATGAAGATGATCAGCAGCACGAGCATCACGTCGATCATCGGCGTGACGTTCGGCTCGGCGGCGAGGCGCGCGTTCATGGCCGGTCCTCGATCGCGAAGCGGAAGGAGCGCTGCACGAGGGTCGGGACCGCGCGGCCACGGATGCGACCGGGAGTGAAGCGGGTGTCGCGCAGGCTCGCCAGCACCGCGCTCGTGAACTGCTCGTGCGGCGACTCGAGCACGCGGACGGAGCCGAGATCGGCGCGGCCGGTGGTGTCGACGACGAAGCGCAGGACGACGGTGCCCGTGATGCCTAACGCGCGGAGGCTCGGCGGATAGCGCGGCGGGCGCTCGGTCGCGATCCCGACGCGGTCGTCCACGGTGAGCTCGCTCGCGATGTCGGGCCCACCACGTCCCGAGCCGGCGCCCCCGCCGCTGCCCACGATGTCGCGCAGCAGGGTCGTGTCGCCCGGGATGCCGAGGCCCGTGGGAATCGCCGCGCCCGGGTCGACGTCGATGGACGCGGGGCCGACGTTCGCCCCCGGAGGCACGAGCGTGTTGTCGGGCGTGCCCGTGGAGCCGCCGCTCCCGCTTCGCCCCCGATGCCCGGTCTGTTCGGCGGGATCGATGTAGATCACCGTGGGTCCGGGCGGCGGCGGGGGCGGCGCCGGCCGCGCATCGGTGCGTCCCGCGGCGACCAGCACGAGCACGATCCCGGCATGCACCGCGACGCTGGCCACACTTCCCCACGTTCTCCGTTCCCGCTTCGCGCTCGTCTCGAGCAGTGTCCCGAACATCGTCCCCTCCCCTGGTGAAAGTGTCACTCGAGGAGAGGCTACGATGGGCCGATTAATCGGCGCTTGCGGAGGGATTACGGAATCGTGAACGAGGGGTGAAGTGTTGGTGTCGTCGAGAGACGAGAGAACCTGAGAAACCGCGATGGGAGACGAGAGTGACTCCGATCTCTCGTCCAGAGACGAGAGAACATGAGAAACCGCGATGGGGGACGAGAGTGACTCCGATCTCTCGTCGAGAGACGAGAGGAGGATGAGAGAGGAGAGATGAGAGGAGGATGGGAGAACAGAGAGCAGAGAGGACGAGAGACGCCCATCGACCAGCTCTCGTCTCTCACGAGTCCGCCTCTCGTCTCCAATCGCCCTCAGCTC
>DATAIN010000307.1:0-3819 GCA_036262635.1 Gemmatimonadaceae bacterium
CATGCGTCGCTCGCTGCTCTCCCTCGCCCTCCCCGCCTTCGTCGTCGGCGGCTCCCTTCTCACGCAGTCGCCGAAGATCACGCCGAAGGGCGATCCCTCGGTCCGCAACGACACCATCTACTCCCTCGCCGTGAAGGCGGAGGAGCACCCGGAGGAGACCTTCGTCTACCTTCTCGACGATGGCGTCGTGCGCTATGAGACCGATGGCCGTGGCTCGGCGACCTACCGCCAGGTGGTGCAGATCCTCAGCGAGGACGCGGTCGAGAACTGGTCCGAGCAGTCCTTCTCCTACGCGCCGGACCGCGAGAAGCTGACCGTCAACTGGATCCGCGTCCTCAAGCCGAATGGCGAGGTGATCTCGGCGAAGCCGACGATCGAGCAGAAGTCCGACGTGCCGGCATCCACGTCGTCGCCCGTGTACGAGGAGCGCAAGGTGCTCCGCTACTCGCTGAGCGGCGTCGCACCCGGAACGCTGGTCGACTTCAGCTACACGCGCGAGCGGCTCAAGCCGTATCTGGCCGGTGACTTCTTCGATTCGTGGAGCGTGACGACGGGGCGCACCACGCGACGGTCACGCTTCATCGTCGACGTTCCCGCGTCGATGACGCCGAAGATCCGCGAGCGGTCGCTCAACTTCGCGCGGACCACGACCGAGGTGAACGGCCGCCGCGTCTACACGTGGGCGACGAAGGATCTGCCGCGCATCCGTCCCGAGCCCTTCTCGGCGGACTCGAACGACATCTACATGAGCGTCGCGGTCTCGGCGCCGATGCAGTGGCAGACGATCGGCGCCTGGTACGCCGGTCTCGCGAAGGACCGCTACACCATCACCCCCGATGTCCGGAAGGTCCTCGACACCGTCGTCGCCAGGGCGAAGACGGCGGACGACACCCTCCGCGCGGTTCACCGCTGGGTCGCGCAGGATTTCCGCTACGTCTCGGTCTCGCTCGGGATCGGCGGCTATCAGCCGCGGACGCCCGCCACGGTGTTCGCGACGAAGTTCGGCGACTGCAAGGACAAGGCGACGATGTTCGTCGCCGCGGCCCGCGCGTTAGGCATCACCGCCTACCCCGTGCTCCTCAACGCCGGCGGCGGCGTCGACACGACGATGCCGTCGATCGACCAGTTCAACCACGCCATCGCCGCGGTGAAGCGACCGGACGGGAAGTACCTCTACCTCGACCTCACCTCCGAGCTGACGCCGGTCGGGTCGCTCCCGTACGGCGAGCAGGGTGAGTTCGGGATCGTCGTCCACGACGACGGGCTCACCGAGGAGATCCGCTTTCCCCTCGACTCGATCGAGCGCAACTCGAGCGAGATGCGCATCGCCGGCGAGCTGACCCCCGACGGCCGCTTCAACGGCCGCTACGTGGAGACGGGCGCCGGCACGCGGCAGTATCCGCTGCGCGGAATGTTCACGACGCCCCTCGACTCGACGCAACGCGCCAACGTCTCGCGCGCGCTCGCGACCGGGATCTTCCGCGGCGCGAGCGGCGACAGCCTCACCGGCTTCGAGGGAAAGAATCTCCAGGCCGAGCCGCGGATCACGATGAAGGTGCGCAACGGCCAGGCGTCGAAGCGCTCCGGCGACACCGACATCCTCACCATCCCCATCGGGGGCCTCAGCGCGTGGGCCGAGAACATGGTGAACAACCTCGACGAGCGCGGCGAGCGCCGCTTCCCGATCGACGTGTCGGAGATCATCGGCCCGATGACGAGCTACAGCGAGCTGCGCGTCACGCTCCCCGAGGGATGGAAGGCGCGCGTGCCGCAGAGCCTCACCGCCGACAGCCCCTTCGGCTTCTACGAGGCGAAGTACGCGCAGAACGGACGTGAGCTCGTCGTCTCCCGCCGCGTCCGCGGCCGCACCGGCGTCCTCCCGAAGGAGCGCATCGAGGACCTCAAGAGCTGGCTCCGGCAGCTCGCGACGGACGACGTCCGGTTCATCGTGCTGGAGCATCCGGCGGTGGCGGGAACGAACTAGGCTGGAGGCTTTAGGCTGGAGGCTTTAGGCTGGACGGTGGAGGCGGCCGCAGTCAACGTGGCCGCCTTCAGCTCATGGCCTCCGGCCTCCTGCCTCTATCTCAGGAACCGCCCCGCCAGCTGTTCCAGCCGGTCGTCCCCTTCGGCGATCGCGCGATCCCTGATCTTCCGCACGTGGCGGTGGAGCTTCGGCTCGCCCCAGTAGTAGCCGGTCGCCTGCTCGGCGCTCTCCGTCTCGCCGGCGCGCGCGCCCTCGAGCAGTGCGGCCGCCGCGGCCGCGTCGTAGCCCGGATCGTCGCGGGGCGGGAGCCCGTAGCCGCGGCGTGGCGCGCCGCTCCCCGCGTCTTCGTTGACGAATGCGCGTGACATGCCCGTCAACTCGGCAAGCCGAATGCCCGCGGGATCAGCTCCCCGACTGGCTCATCGCGGCGAGCATCGCGAAGGCGTACGCGTCCTGCAGCGCGTGCGCGACGATCACTGGCCACACACGGCGTGACATCGCGTAATAGGCGGTGAACACCAGCCCCACCGGAAAGACTCCCACCAGCGCGAGCCCGCCCTGATACGCGTGGATCGCCGTGCGGAGTCCCAGGCTCACCGCGCAGGCGCGCGTGCGCCCGATGCGTCGCCCGAGCGCCGTGACGCCGTAGGCGAGCCAGAGAAACTCCTCGAACACCGCGTTGAGGATCGAGACCACGAGCATCACCGGTCGCGTCAGCACGACGTCGAGCGGCGGCTTGCTCAGCGCGGCGGCGTACTCCTTGTCGAGCAGCGTGAGCGTGCCGAACGAGATCGCGAGCGCGACCGACGTGACGAACCAGACGCCGATCCCCCGCACGACGTCGAATGGTCCCGCCGCCTCCGTCATCGCCGCGGTGCGCCAGCCGCGCCACCAGAGCCAGGGGACGAGCACGATCGCGAAGATCCCCTCGACGAGGATCGTGCCCAGGGCCGCCTTGTCGTCGAGCCGCAGATCGAGCTCGCCGAGCGAGACGCCGCGCCACCACGTCGCGAGGAAGAACCCGACGACGACGAGGAAGACGAGCCAGGGCTCGAGCGCATCCGAGACGACACGCTTCAATTGCCGCACGCGTCGTTGCCGGACACCCGCAGGCTGTCGAGCTGCATGTCGACCCACCCGCGCAGCGTATCGCGCTCCTGCGCGACGACGAGATGCGCCCACCACCGCCATCCCGGTCTGCGGGCGAGTCTCGCGCCTGTCGTTCCAGCGCTGTCCCAGAACTGGGCGAGACTCAGCGAACGGCCACGGATCCACGCCCCGCTGTACCCCTCGCCTTGCGGCTCGAGCAGCAGGACGGTGTCTCCGCGTGCGAAGTCGAGGCCGTCCTGCGTGGTGAGTGGGGCCGTCACGATCACCATGCCGATCGTGTCCACTCGAACGAGTCCGCTGTCGGCGACGACTCCGGTTCCCGGCGCGACGCGCCCCACGATCGGCGCGCTCGTGCTCGCGGTCGCGCGCAGCTCGGCGCCGCTCTCGATCACCCAGTCCCCGTAGGCACAGCACTCGAAGGGACAGGCGCCACGCACGACGTACGGCGCCATCGGCCGCGCGACGAGCGTGTCGTTCGACATCGACTCCACGGTGCGCCCGGGCTGGGCGATCGTCTCGCGCAGGCCGCGCAGTGCGGCGAGCAGCGGCGCGATGTTCGTCGCCGCGGGGCGGCCGGTCGACGCGATCAGCGTGTCCGCGTTCAGGTAGGAGCGCGCCACCGACGGCGGCCGCGCGGCGTACGTGCCACTCGCGTCGCGCGCCTGCGTGATCAGCACCGGCTGGCCGCCGCGCAGGTAGTACGTCACGTACGGGAGCGAATCCGA
>DATAIN010000308.1:0-2146 GCA_036262635.1 Gemmatimonadaceae bacterium
GCCCGCGGTCGGTCCTGTTGACTGGCGCGTCAGCTCCTCGCTGCGGAGCGCGACCACGACAGTGGGCCTGAGGCCGCCGATTCCGGCACGAATCGCACGACCGTAGGATAGAGCGATGCGCGTCTTCTGCGCCGACCTGACGGAGTCCGGCTCACCCCACACCGGCGCGGAAGGCGCGGGAAAGGAGATCGCCAGCAGCGACTGCGCGAGCGAACGATCGGTCGGCGTGCGATCCTGAGAAGCGAGCCGGTTCGAGAGCGCCAGGCTCAGGACGAAGGCGATCGCCGCGGCAGGTCGGTGCATGACGAGAGTCTACGACTGCGAAACCGGTCCGCCAGTATACCCGTTACGCCCTTCATGCGCCTCGTGATCGCCTCCGGCATCATCGCCTGCCTTACGGCGTGCACGACACGCCCCGCCCCCGGGACCCCCGTTGGCGTGTCCAACCGACATGCTGACTTACTCCGGGCGGTGTTCCTCGAGCTGTCGCGACGCTGAAGCGCGTCCCGGTCGCGCGCGGAGCCGCGTGCAGCGCTCCACCGTCATCCCGCGGGCGCGGAGCGCCGGCTGGGATCTGCTCTCCTCGAACTGACGCTCGGGCGGGCCGGTACGACGAAGGTTCACCCGGATTCCGCGGATGAAACGGATCCTGCGGATGACTGCCTTGGGGCAAGCGTGGTGAGATTGTCTCGCCCCGCTTGGCCCAAGTCGTTCTGGGCCAGCGTGATGAAGACCGAGTGCAGAGGAACGGATCCGCAGGATCCGGATCCATCCGCCTCATCCGGGTGAACCTTCGTCGTAATGGCCGCCACGAGCGGCGGTTCCCGGCCACAAGACCGGGACAGCAGGTCCCATGACCTGGAGAGGGCTGCGCTCGCGAGGGATGACGGGGAGGGCTGCGCTCCTGAAGCCGAGGGTGGTGTATCATTACCGGAGCCTTACGGAAACCGAGTCGTGTCACGATCCAGGAAGTCGAGCTCGAAGAGCTCCGCCAAAACCACTAGCCCGCGGCCAGCGAAGAAGGCGTCTCCGCGCCAGGCGGCCGCGAGCGGCGCCAGCGGCGCGCACCGCGCCAACGGGGCGAACGGGGCCAGCCGCCCCGCGACGTCGCGCCGCAAGCGCTCGCGCCGGGGCGGATCGGGCGGGGCGCGCGAGCCCGAGCTCACGTCACACCCGACCGGGCGACGCGCATACAGCGACACCCGGGAGTGGCTGCTCAAGACCCACGGCCCGATCTGCGCGTACTGCGCCCGCAAGTGGCCGGCGCGCGTGATGACGCTCGATCACGTCGCGCCGCGGCGCGGGCAGACGGCGTACGACCGCCGCGACAACCTCGTCCTCGCCTGTCCTGGCTGCAACGCGGCGAAGCGCGACCTCGCGCCGCTCGCGTTCCTGCTTGGCAGCCGCGCGCGCGCCGCGAATCTCGTCCGCTACGGTTCGCACCTCAGCCAGGGACTGATCGACCTCGCCCGCTCGCTCGTGCCGAAGGAGGAGCTCGACGCGCTGAGCGAGGAGGATTTCTGGCGTGGCTGGGGTGAGCTCGACGACGGGGAGTCGCCGTACAGCGACTGACGGGCCGGCCGGCGCGCGCCGGCATATAATGAAGGGCATGCCGTCGCGTCCGCCTTCGACCCGCCCCCGCAGCATCCTCCTCTCCGACTGCGACGTCTTCTACGTCCAGCTCGCGCGCATGGCGGATCCCGAGGACGCAGGGCGCGAGCCCCTGCTCATCGTCGGCGGATCCGCCGAGAGCCGGGGCGTCGTCTGCTCGGCGACCTACGAGGTGCGGAAGTACGGCGTGCGCTCGGGCATGCCGATCTCGCGCGCGGTGAAGCTCTGCCCGCAGGCGATGTGCGTCCCGGTCCCGCGCGCGCTCACCTCGCAGAAGAGCGAGGAGATCTTCCACGTGCTGCAGCGCTTCGCCCCCGACGTGGAGAGCGCGTCGCCCGACGAGGCGTACATGGACCTCACGACGGCGATGGACAGCGTCTATCGCGGCCGTACCCTCGAGGAGATCGCGCACATGGTGCGCGCCGCGGTCGAGCGCGAGACGGGGATTCGCGTGTCGATGGGAGGCGGCACCAGCAAGCTGATCGCGAAGCTCGCCGTCGAGCCGGCGAAGCCGCGCGATGGTCGCGGCGGCAAT
>DATAIN010000309.1:0-2329 GCA_036262635.1 Gemmatimonadaceae bacterium
GCGGGGCTGAGCTGGTCCACGATCCTCAAGCGGCGCGACGGATACCGGACGGCATTCGCCGACTTCGACCCGGCGCGCGTCGCGCGCTTCACCGCGGCGAGGCAGGCGAAGCTGCTCGAGGATCCGGGGATCGTCAGGCACTCGCAGAAGATCGCGAGCGCGGTGACCAACGCGCGGGCGTTCCTCGAGGTGCGGAAGGAGTTCGGCAGCTTCGACGCCTACGTCTGGCGCTTCGTCGGGGGCGCGCCGAAGGTGAATACGCCGCGCAGGCTGGGCGACGTCCCCGCGCGCTCACCGGAATCCGAGGCGCTGAGCAAGGACCTGAAGAAGCGCGGCTTCAGCTTCGTCGGCTCCACGATCTGCTACGCCTTCATGCAGGCGATGGGGCTCGTCAATGATCACAACGTCGGTTGCTTCCGCCGCGCCGAGCTGCTCGCGATGCGCGAAGGCCCGCGCGAAACCAGCTGATTCGTGGTACCGTAGAACTCGTATTCGGACAGCGAGGATCGGATGGCGACACACGCTCCGCTCGTTGCCACGCGCACGCGCAACCTGTGGCTCTCGAGCGTCCTGCTCGGCGCCCTGCTCGGCGCACTCGTCCTGGGCGTGCTCTACCTGGTGCTTCTCGAGCGAGGCTCGCGCCGACTGCTCGTGCGCTCCTGACCGAAGCGGCCCCCAGGTGGCGTCAGGCGGTGACGTAGCGGCAGCGCGTCAGCAGCCGGCCATCCAGGACACCACCGGCCGCCAGACGCCGGGGGCGATGCGGGACACGAAGGTGCCGCCACGACCCTCCACGTACTCGTCGTACGTGTAGACGGTCAGGAGCCGCTCGCGACCCAGCAGGAGAACGAGCTTCGGGGTGCTGGGGGTGCTGTACTCCGGATCGCCGTAGTCGTAGTGGTGCCAGACGATACGGTACGCGCCACTGCCGTCGCGCTCGGCGATGTACGAGCGCTGCTCTTCGCGGAGGACGACGTGTCGCTCACCATCGGCGACGAACTCATGCTCGACGTCGCGCTTCGCGGCGGCGACGATGATGTCGACGCCGCCCACGGTGAGGCGCTGATGGCTGACGAGGGTGAGGGGAACCTTGTCGAAGATCCGTTCGTCCCGGTTCCTCGGCACAAGGGTGTCGAAGGGCGGACCGGCGGCGAGACGGAGCGCCTCCGCCACCGTCGCGGGAGAGGGACCCACGCCGCCGCGGGTGCGGGCGACCGGCGCCTGCACCGACCCGTCCGCGAGGGCGATCTGCCATGGCTCATCACTCTCCGTCGTACTCGCGAGCGGCGTTGCGACCTCGAGGATGCATCCGTCCCCGCGCTCGCGAAGCCGGGCGTCGACGGCCTCGCGCCCGCTGACGGCAAGGCCGGGGAGGGCGCCATGGTCGCCATATCCGACGAGCCGCGAGCTGGTGTCGAGGAGCGAGCCCGCGCGGACGAAGCCCAGCTCCGCCAGCGAGCGGGTGGAGTCGAGGAGGCCCACGAAGTAGAAGCTGCCGGTGTCGACGAATGCGCCGGCGCCCGGACGCTCGCGTTCCATGACCACGATTCCGAATTGGCTCAGCGTCGCGGCGTACTCCTCGGGGCTGAGCCTAGGAGACGACTCGCTCCGTGCAGGCGCTGGCGCGGCGACCTCACGGGCGACCGGCTCCGGCGTATACGGCGCGGCATTCGAGCGTGGCTCCGCCGGCTGCGGTGCCTCCCAGACGATGGCCCAGGCGATCGCGGCGGCGCCGAGGGCGATGATGAGAATGCGGAGTCGAGTCGCGTCGGACATGTGAGGAGGGGAAGCCTCCAGTGGACGACCGTCCGCCCGCGCGCGCCACGACGGTCCTCGCCCCGCGACAGCATATCGTGCACTATAGAGAACAGCTCGAGCCCGGGGCCGCCTCCCAAGGAGACACCATGCCCAATCGTGCAGGAGTCGCCGGAATCGTGATCGCGCTCGTCCTCGCGCTACTCTTCGTGGCGTTCGCGGTGTGGTGCGGGCTGCGCGCCGCGGAGGCGTGGGTCACCGGATCGCGCGGCATGGCCGTGGTCTACGGGGTGGCCGCGCTCGGCGGCTTGTCGTTAGGCGCGCGCAACTTCCGGCGTGCGCTCCTACCGGCCCCGGACGGAGAACAGCCATCGTGAGCGCCGGCGCGATCGACACGCCTCGCGTCGTGCAGAGTGATGCGCAGGAGCTGGCCGTCATCCACCTCGACATCCCGCGGAGCGAGATCCAGCAGGTCATGGAACCCGCCATCCGCGAGGTGATGTCGGTGGTGACGTCGCAGGGGATCGGACCGACGGGGCCACTCTGCGCCTACCACGTCGGCACGTCGAAGGAG
>DATAIN010000310.1:0-2720 GCA_036262635.1 Gemmatimonadaceae bacterium
GATCGCGAAAAGCCTCGGCACCGTCGCCACCGCCAACCCGGCGCAGGCGGCCGGTCCCGGCACCGCGGCGAACGCCGACAAGTCGCTCAGCAGCTTGTTCGGCGACACCGCCAAGAAGGCCACGCTCCCGATCACCCCGAAGGATTCGGCGAAGGATTCCTCCGCGGTCGCGACGAGCACCGGCGTCTTCAGCAAGGCGATCCAGCGCGGTGACATGCCGGGTGAGTATTACGTCGCGTCGTCCGACTACGGGACCATCGCGGCCCTCATCCAGCGCCCGGAGATCCAGGCCGCGCTCCCGCCGCGGAAGGTGTTCCGCTGGAGCAACGATTCGGCGGTGGTGCAGGGGAACGTCTACCACATGCTGTACGTGCTCGACGCCGACCCGATGATCACCGGTGAGGCGATCACCGACGCGAAGCCGCAGCAGGATCCGACCGAGGGCACCGTCGTCACCTTCCAGCTGAACAACGAAGGTGGCCGCGTCTTCAAGCGGCAGACGGGCGCGCACGTGAAGGACTACATGGCGATCGTGCTCGACCAGCTCGTCATGGGCCGGCCCCCGATCATCCAGAGCGCGATCAGCACGCGCGGTCAGATCACGATGGGCCGCCGCGACCTCCAGGCCGCGCAGGACCTGGCGCTCGTGCTGCGCGCCGGCGCCCTGCCGGTACCGCTCAAGGTCGCCGAGGTGCGGCAGATCAGCGCTTCGCTCGGCGAGGACTCCGTCCATAACGGCATTCGTGCCGGTCTGCTCGCCGTCGCCCTCGTCGTCCTGATCATGCTGGTGTACTACCGCTTCTCCGGCGTGCTCGCGATCATCGGCCTCGCGCTCTACGTGCTCTACACGCTCGCCACGCTCTCGGCCTTCGACGCGGTGCTGACGCTCCCGGGCCTCGCCGGCTTCGTGCTCTCCATTGGTATCGCGGTCGACGCCAACGTGCTGATCTTCGAGCGCATCCGCGAGGAGATGGATCGCGGAAAGACGGTCCGCACCTCGATCGACGAGGGCTTCCGCCACGCGATGCCCGCGATCGTCGACTCGAACGTCTCGACGATGCTCACGGCCGCGGTGCTGTATCAGTACGGCTCCGGTCCGGTGAAGGGCTTCGCCGTGACGCTCATCGCCGGTATCGCCGCGTCGATGTTCACCGGGATCTTCGTCGTCCGCACTCTCTACATCATGTGGCTGCAGCGCCGGCAGGGCGCGGCCCAGACTCTGAGCATCTGATGCTGCGAATCTTTCACAACACCCAGTACGATTTCATCCGCTGGTGGAAGACCGCGGTCATCCTGACCGCGCTCTTCGTCGTCGCCGGTCTCGGATCGCTGATCGTCAAGGGGATCAATTACAGCATCGAGTTCACCGGCGGTACGCTGATGCAGCTCGAGTTCAATCAGCCGCCGAATATCGCCGACATTCGCGCGGCGGTGGAGCGGGCGGGCGTGGCGAACCCGGAGGTTCAGCAGTTCGGTACGAATCGCGAGTTCGCCGTCCGCGCCCAGGACCACCGCGACATCGCCGAGCAGAACGCCGGGGCCGAGTCGGTCGCCAAGCAGATCGAGGCCGCCCTCACGCAGAAGTTCGGTGCCGGTGCGTTCCGCGTCGCGCGCACCGAGGCCGTCGGTCCGCGCGTCGGCAGCGAGCTCCGTCGCGGCGCGGCGATCGCGCTCCTCATCTCCTTCGCGGTCACCCTGATCTACCTCGCGATCCGCTTCGAGTGGCGCTTCGGCGTCGCCGCGGTCGTCGCGACGGGGCACGACGTCCTCACGACGCTCGCCTTCCTCAAGATCATGCACCTCGAGGTGTCGCTCGCCGTCATCGCGGCGATCCTCACCGTGCTCGGCTACTCGCTCAACGACACGATCATCATCTTCGACCGTGTTCGCGAGGACCTGAAAAAGAAGCGGAACGAGACGCTCTACGAGACGCTGAACCGCTCGATCAACGAGACGCTTCCGCGCTCCGTCATGACGCACGCGACGACCTTCCTCGCTACCCTCGCGCTGCTGCTCTTCGCGGGTGAGGTGATCCGGCCGTTCGCCTGGGTCATGATCTTCGGGATCGTCACCGGGACGTTCAGCTCGATCTACATCGCGGGTCCCGTCCTCCTCTGGATCGAGCGGAAGTGGCCGCGGGCGCACGGCAAGAGCTCCTCGCTCGCCACCCCGACCGGCGCGCCGGCGCGCCCGGGGCGCGACGCGCGCGAACGCACGGCCCCCGCCGCCGCGTCCGTGACGCCGGCGCCGACCAAGCGCTGACCGGCTGACGAGACGCCGCCGCCCTTCGGGGCGGCGGCGTTCTTCATTCCATGCACGCCTTCGTCGACAGTCACGCCCACCTCGCCGATCCCGCCTTCGACGCGGATCGGGACGAGGTGATCGAGCGCGCGCGCCTGACCGGGGCGCGCGCGCTCGTCTGCATCGGCGAGTCGCTGGAGACTGCCCGCCGAGCCGGCGACATCGCGGCGCGGTATCCCGGCTTCGTGTACCACACGGCCGGCGTGCATCCCTACGACGCCGAGCGCTTCGACGCGACGCGCGACCTCGATGGCATCCGGGCCGAGGTGGCGCGCGGCGCCGTGGCGATCGGCGAGTGCGGCCTCGACTACCATTACGACCATTCGCCGCGGGACCGTCAGCGAGCGGCGTTCGAGGCCCAGCTCACGCTGGCCGGCGAGCTTGACCGCGCCGTCGTCGTGCACACCCGCGAGGCGGAG
>DATAIN010000311.1:0-3193 GCA_036262635.1 Gemmatimonadaceae bacterium
GGGCCCCGCTCGACTCCATCGTCATGGCCGCGTTCCGCTGGCGCCCACTGGGCCCCGCGAACATGGGCGGCCGCATCGCCGACATCGCCGGCATCCCGAGTCCGTCGAAGACCTTCTACGTCGCGACCGTCGCCGGCGGGATCTACAAGACCACCAACGCGGGAACGAGCTTCCGCCCCGTCTTCGACGATCAGCGCGTCGTCTCGATGGGCGCCCTCGCCATCGCGCCCTCCGATACCACCGTCGTCTACGCCGGCACCGGCGAGCAGAACTCGCGCAACTCCATCTCTCCCGGCGGCGGAATCTTCAAGACCACCGACGGCGGGAAGACCTGGCAGTTCCTCGGCCTCGCCGAGACGCAGCAGATCGGGCGCATCGTCGTCCATCCCACCGATCCGAACACCGCCTGGGTCGCGGCGTTAGGCCACGCGTGGGGAGCGAACAGGGAGCGCGGCCTCTACAAGACCACCGACGGCGGGAAGAATTGGCGGCTCGTCAAGTTCATCGACGAGCGCACCGGCTTCGTGGACGTCGCGATCCATCCGACGAACCCGAACGTCCTCTTCGCGTCGAGCTACCAGCGCGTGCGCGGCCCCTGGTTCCTGAAGAGCGGCGGGCCCGGCTCCGCGCTCTGGAAGAGCACCGACGGCGGCGAGACGTGGACGGAGGTGCGCGGCGGCGGCTTCCCCGAGACGACCAAGGGTCGCATCGGCCTCGCGATCTCGCGCAGCAACCCGGACGTCGTCTACGCGCTCGTCGAGGCGGACTCGATCCGCGGCAAGGACGCCGCGTCGCGCACCGCGCAGCCGGCGAGCGACTCGCTCAACCCGCGCGCCCGCCGCACCCAGCGACTGCTCAACGGTCTCTATCGCTCGGCCGACGGGGGGAAGACCTGGCGCTGGATGAGCGATCGCGACGTGCGCCCCTTCTACTACTCGCAGGTGCGCGTCGATCCGAAGAATCCCGATCGCGTGTACTGGTCGTCGACGCCGGTGAACTTCTCCGACGACGGCGGCAAGACGGTGCGCACGGCCACCAACGGCATCCACGTCGATCATCACGCGATGTGGATCGATCCGAACGATCCCGAGCACTTCGTCGTCGGCAACGACGGCGGCGTCTCGCAGAGCTGGGACCGCGGCGGCAACTACGACTTCCTCGACGTGCTCGCGATCAGCCAGCCGTACGAGGTGAGCTACAACATGGACATCCCGTATCGCGTCTGCGTCGGGCTCCAGGACAACGGCTCGTGGTGCGGGCCGAGCCGCACGCGCGGGGGCAGCATCTCGAACCACGACTGGTTCACCGTCGGCGGCGGCGACGGCTTCTTCACGGCGCAGGATCTCACCGATCCCAACATCGTCTACTCCGAGTCGCAGGGCGGCAACATCGGCCGTTATGACCTGCGCACCGGCGAGCGCACCGCGCTGCAGAAGCCCACCTGGCGCCCGCGCTTCATCCAGTTCGAGGACTCCATCCTCATCGAGCGCGGCGACACCGCGCGCCCGGCGACGAAGCAGCAGCAGCAGCGCATCGCGCAGATCCGCGCCCGCCAGCGCGAGGACAGCGCGCTGATGGACCTCCGCTTCAACTGGAACACGCCGTTCTTCCTCTCGCCGCACTCGCAGTCCACGCTCTACATCGGCGCGAATCGCGTCCTCAAGAGCACGAGCCGCGGCGACCGGCTGGTCCCGATCTCCCCCGACCTCTCCAGGCAGCAGCGGGCGAAGATCGCCTACAGCGTCGACTCGACCGGCGGCGTGACGCTCGACGCGACGGGCGCCGAGACGTACGGAACGATCGTCGCGCTCGCCGAGTCGCCGATCCGCCCGGGCATCCTCTACGCCGGCACCGACGACGGCAACGTCTGGGTCACGAAGAACGACGGCGCGACGTGGGAGAACATCAGCGCGCGCTTCCCCGGCGTTCCCGCCGAGACCTACGTCTCGCGCATCGAGCCGTCGCACTTCGACAGCAGCACCGTCTACGTCGCCTTCGACAACCACCGCACCAACGACTTCACCCCGTACCTCTTCGTCAGCACCGACTTCGCGCGCACCTTCCGCTCGATCGCGGCCGGGCTGCCGACGGGCGGGCCGGACTACGTGCACGTGATCCGCGAGGATCCGGTGAACCGCGACCTGCTCTTCGTCGGCACTGACGTTGCCGCGTACGTGTCGCGCGATCGCGGACAGAGCTGGCAGAAGTTCATGACCGGGCTCGGCACCGTCCCGGTGTACGACCTGCAGATCCATCCGCGCGATCACGAGCTGATGGCCGCGACGCACGGCCGCTCGGTGTGGGCGGTGGACGTCGCCGCGCTCGAGCAGATGAACGACAGCGCGCTCACCGCGAGCGCCTTCCTCTTCGCGCCGAAGACCGCCTACCAGTACGGCGAGGCGCCGGGCGCCGAGACCTCGCCGGGGCAGAAGCGGTTCCAGGCGAGCGCCCCCGCGTACGGCGCGGAGATCGTCTATCGTCTCGCCAGCGGAAGCAGCAACCCGCGCGACCGCACGAAGCTCGTCATCACCAACGTTCGCGGCGACACCGTGCGCACGGTGGAAGGACCGGCCGGCGCCGGCATCCATCGCGTGACCTGGGATTTCCGCGGAAAGACGCCGCCCGCGTCGCCGCTTTCTCCCGCGCAGAAGCGCGACAGCATCGACAACCTGCGCAAGATCGACCGGATCATCGACAGCATGGTGACCGCGGGCTCGGGGACGCGCGAGGAGCTGGAGCGCATCAAGACCCGCATCAACAGCGGCGGCCAGGATCTCTTCCGCCGCGGCGGCGGGGGCGGGCAGTCGGGTCGCTTCGTCGAGCGTCCCGGCGAAGGCCCGATGCCGCGCGGCACCGGCCGTGGCGGCCGGGACACGACGGGTCGCGACACCACCGCGCGCGCGGCGCGTGACACCAGCGAGCGCGAGGGCCGCGACACGAGCGCCGCGCGCGGCCGACGTGGCGGCGCAGCCGCTGCAGGTGGCGAGTCAGCCGAGGGTGGCGAGATCGACCAGGATCTGCTGAGCGACGTGTTCACCGCGATGCGTCGGGCCGGGCTCCAGACCGGCGGCGCCTTCGGCCGCGGCGGTCCACCCCCGGTGGAGAGCGGCGACTATCTCGTTACGCTGACGGTCGGCGACCGCAAGCTGCAGCAGGTCCTCCGCGTCGAGCGTACGGCGAACGCGCCGGGCGG
>DATAIN010000312.1:0-3122 GCA_036262635.1 Gemmatimonadaceae bacterium
CTGTTCGATGAGGGACTGCGGCGGAGAGGGGCGAACACGGTGCGCATCCAGGGAGCCTGGGAGGAGCGCTGGCAGATCGCTCGCTCTACGGTGCGCACTCTCATCGGTGAGGGATGAGGAGCAGGATGAGGAGCAGGATGAGGGTAAGAAATGTGGAAGACGAGAGAGCTCACTCATCATTCCACATTTCTATCCCTCAACCTGCCCCTCATCCTGCCCCAAGTCCTGCCCCTCGTTCTGCTCCTTGTCCCTCATCGCCCTAGAAGGCGAGACGCAGGCTGAGGTTCAGGTTGAGAGGAGCGACGACGTAGTAGCTCGGCTCCGTCCCGTCCGTGTAGCCCGAGGCGAACGCCGGCCGATCGAGGACGTTCTCGACGCGCACGAGCAATGACTGCTTCCGGATGCGCACCGTCGCGCCGGCGTCGAGCAGGTAGCTGGCCGGCACGGTGAAGCGGGCGTCGTTGGTGTTGGTCATCATCATCCGCGACGTGTACCGTCCGTCGACGTCGAGCGACAGCCACGATGCGAGCTCGCTGCGCAGTGCGTGGTTGGTGACGAGCTTCGGGGTGAGAAGCGCAGTCACGTCGCGGAACGTCTCGCCCGTCGCGTCGTCGGTGTAGGAGCGGATGCGCGCGTCGGTGAGCGAGGCGTTGGCGAGCACCGTGAGCCGCGGAGTCGCGCGCCAGGCGACGTCGCCCTCCACGCCCTGGCGACGGCTGCGCGCGACGTTCTTGCGCAGCGTGTAGCCGATGGCGTTGATCCCGCCGATCGGCGCGATCTCGTCGCGGAAGCTCATCGCGAAGAGATTGAGCTGAGCGCGGAGCGTCGGGCGCCGAAGCACTACGCCACTCTCGAGGTCGCGCACCGACTCCGGGTGGACCCGCGTCAGCGGGAACACCGACTGCGCGGTGACGCTGTCCACGTCGTCCGCGCCGGCGAACATGTCGGCTCGCGTCGGCTCGCGGCCGTTCATCCCGGCGCTCGCGTACGCGCTCAGCGCATCGGTCAGCCGCGCGGTCACGCCGGCCTTCGGGTTGAAGAAGCGCCAGCTCACCCGCTGCGGCGCGACGCCCGCTCCCGCGGTGGGCTCGTAGCGGAACTGCGCGCCGCGGAGCTGGAGGTCGGCGAAGAGCGTCGTCCGCCCGCGCGTCAGCGAGCCCTTCGCGAAGGCGCTCTGCTCCCCCTTGTATCCGGTGTTGTCGTAGAGCCGGGTCGCGAGGTCGGGCTTCAGGTACTGCCAGTGCTCGCGCGCGTACCGACCGACGTGGATGCCTAACGCGAGGCTGCTCGCGTCCCCCTTCCAGTCGAGGGCGCTGACGATCCCGCCCCAGCGCGAGTGGAGGTCGTAGCGGTAGACCGGCCCGCCCCAGGGCACGTCGTACCAGCCGCCGGCGTCGAAGCCGTACGCCGTCGTCGCGATGCTCGCCGAGGGCGAGACGGCGTGTGTCCAGCTCAGCGCGGCGAGATCCTGATGGAAGCGGTCGTCCACCGCGTCGGTGCCGGCGTTGCCGTAGGGATTGTCGCGGCGATCGCGGCGCAGCGCCGAGAGCGGCGAGGCGTAGTACGCCTGCTCGTTGGACGAGAGCCCGGCGAGCAGCGTCGCCTTCACGACGTCGCGCGCGCCGAACCAGCCGCCGCTGGCGAACCAGCCGTTCGAGCTGTTCCCCGAGTTGTAGCGGTAGCCGTCGGTCTTCTGCGCCGAGGCGCGAATGTAGCCCGCGAATCCGCTCCCGGTGAGTCCGCTGCGGTACGCGGCGCTGAGGCGCGACGTGTTGAACGCGCCCCGCGTCAGTTGGAGCTCTCCGCCGCGGCGCACGCTCGCCACGGGAACCGACTCGAAGCTCACCGAGCCCGCGTACGAGGCGACGCCATACGTGCTCGTGCCCACGCCGCGCTGCACCTGCGCCGTCTCGATGTTGCTCGCGAAGTCGGGAAAGTTCGAGAAGAAGAGACCCTCGTCCTCCGGCTCGTTGAGCGGGATGCCGTCGAGGGTGATGTTGATGCGCGTCTGGTCGATCCCGCGCAGCCGCATGTACGAGTAGTTGGACGCCGAGCCGCTCTCCGCGTACGCGGTGAGTCCCGGCGCGCGGGCGAGGAGGATCGGCGTCTCCTGCCCCGTATAGCCGCGCTGCAGCTCGGCGCGCGCGAGGGTCCGCTCGGAGAGCGGCGCCGTGGTCGTGCGCACCGCGCTCACCTGCACGGTCTCGAGCCGGTGGACGTGCGAGCTCCGAGCGGTACGCGCGCTGTCGGCGAGCAGTGAATCCTGCCGCGCCTTCGCGCTGTCGGCGACGGTCTGCTGGAAGGCGAGAAGAACTGCGAATGCGAGCACGTGGACGCTCCGGTGTATCGCGTGTCTCGCGAAGGGAGCGGGGCTCGCGTGGCAGGGACTCGGAGCTCGCGCTGATCGCGGCGACGGAGCTCACCCCGCACGTTCGCCAGTGACGCTCCCTTCGCTGGTATGACCCAGATCAGGTTCGACGGGTGTGATCTCAGCCGGCGCGAGTCGCTGCGCCGGCACCCCGTGTCACTGTTCTCTCATGATAACCGGAGGCGCGGGCGGGCGGGAGGCTCCGTGCACGGACTCGAGGCTGGGAGCAACAGGGGCTCGGCGACCTTTGCTCGGAAACGGCTAAGGGCTTTGATGGGGTGACTGCAACCACTCTTTGGTGCGCCGAGGCGGGGAGGATTGGGAGGACTGCAGGGACACAGCCTCCTGGCCGTTCTCACCGTCTCACCGCCTCACGCATTCCTTGATGCGGTTGCAGTTACCCTATGAAGCCCCCGCTGAAGATCCTACCCGCCTCGAGAACGCCTGCGCGGCGATGTGGGGCTGAGGGGCAGCAGCTGCTCGGCAACTGCTCAGGGCTTCGATGGGGTAACTGCAACTGCTCTTTGGTACGCCGAGGCAGTGAGGTGGGGAGGACTGCAGCGGCACACCCATCGAAGCACTCCTCCCTGTTCTCACCGTCTCACTGCCTCGGGCGTTCCTCGAATGTGGTTGCTGTTACCCTATCAAAGCCCCATGCCGCGTGATGCCCGACCGGTCGCGATCCCACCGGCTCGCACCGAGCTACGCCGCGCTTTCGCTTGCCTCACCAGGATCGGCGCGCATGGTCTCGGGA
>DATAIN010000313.1:0-1757 GCA_036262635.1 Gemmatimonadaceae bacterium
CGCCCCTCTCCAGCGCCGCCAGGATCTCGCGGAGCTCGTCTTCGAGCGAGTTCAGCGTCTCGACGTCGAGAGCGCGTCTCGCCTCGCGCTTGAGCTGGCCGCTCTTGCGGTGCTCGTCGAGGCGCTGGCGCGCGCCGTCGATCGTGTACTTCTCGCTGTAGAGGAGATGCTTGACGAGCATGATCAGCTCGATCTCCTTGCGCTGATAGACGCGATTCCCCGAACGGTTCTTCGCCGGATTGAGGAAGCGGAACTGGCTCTCCCAGTAGCGCAGGACGTGCGGCTTGAGATCGGTCAGCGAGCATACCTCGCCGATCGAGAAGAACTCCTGGACTGGCTCGGCGCTCATCGGTCGTTTTCCGGACGCAGCTCGCGTCCCATGAGATCCTCGATTGCACGCTGGGCGGGATAGCCCTCGAAGAGCGTGCGGTTGACGGCGGCGACGATCGGCATCTCGACCCCTTCCCGCTCGGCGAGGGCGAGCGCCTGGGCCGCGCTCACGGCGCCCTCGGCGACCGTCTCCCGCCCCTCGAGCGCCTGGTCGAGCGTCGCGCCCTTGCCGATCTCGACGCCGAGGGCGCGGTTGCGGCTCAGCGATCCGGTGCACGTGAGGACCAGATCCCCCAGCCCGGCGAGCCCGGCGAAGGTTCGCGGGCTCGCGCCTAACGCGACGCCGAGTCGCGTCATCTCGGCGAGACCACGGGTGATGAGCGCCGCGCGCGAGTTGAAGCCGAGCCCGAGCCCCTCGGCGATCCCCGTCGCGACGGCCATCACGTTCTTCAACGAGCCACCGAGCTCCACGCCGACGACGTCCTCGGTGGTGTACACGCGAAGGACGGCGTTGCTGAAGTGCTCCTGCGTCATCGTCGCAGCATGGCGCTGCTCGCAGGCAGCGACGATCGCCGTCGGCTGGCGCGCGGCGACCTCCGCCGCGAAGCTGGGGCCGGAGAGCGCGACGACCGGCCGACCCGGTATCTCCTCCGTGACGACGTCGGTCATCAGGTCGAGCGTGCCCCGCTCGATCCCCTTGCTGGCCACGACGACGGTGGCGTCCGGGGGGAGACAGTCGCGCGCCGCGGCGGCGACCGCGCGCAGGGCGTGCGACGGCGGGACATAGGTGACGAGCGCTGCGCCATCGAGCGCGGCGCGCATCTCGCTCGTCGCGCGCACTTCCGGATGCAGCGGATGGCCGGCGAGGAAGCGCTCGTTGACGTGCCGCTCGTTGATCGATTGCACGACGTCGGGCTCGCGCGCCCAGAGCAGGACCTCGTGGTCGTTGTGGGCGAGGACGTTGGCGAGCGCGGTCCCCCACGCCCCGGCTCCGATCACGGCGCAGCGCGTCACGCCCGCGCCTTCCGCCCGAAGCGGTGCTCCTCGCCGCGACGCAGCCGGCCGATGTTCGCCCGGTGCGTCCAGAAGACGAAGAGCGAGATGGCGACGCTCACCCCGAACATCACCGAGCTCACACCGAGCAGAAAGGCGATCGCGAACGGAAGCACGAACGCCGCGGTGAGCGAGGCGAGGGAGACGTAGCCGCTCACGAGAACCACGACGAGCCAGGTGCCGAGCGCGATGAGCGTTGGAACGGGGGCCAGGGCGAGGAACACGCCGGCCGCGGTCGCGACGCCCTTCCCTCCTCCGCGCCAGAGCAGGAAGATCGGCTTCGCGTGGCCGAGGATTGCCGCGACGCCGGCGGCGATCGCCCAGAGCCCGAGGTGATCGCCGATGGCGAATCGCCTGACGAGGAGTACCGGGAT
>DATAIN010000314.1:0-5548 GCA_036262635.1 Gemmatimonadaceae bacterium
ATCGTAATTCGCGTCGAACAGGCCGTCGCTCGTCACCGTGCGGTCGGGGCGCTGGAAGTAGCGCGCGCTGGAGCGCTGGGTGAGGTCGATCGCCGACGCGGAGCCGCGGACGTCGGAGACGACGGCGCTGCCACGCCATCCGTAGACGCGCTGGTGCCAGCGGTGGTTGAAGTCGACGCCGACAGCGGTCGCGTTGTCGCGCAGCCGGTTCGACGTCACGCTGTCGTCGCCCACCCGCCGGATGGTGGAGGTGACGATGGTGCCGATGGTCGTCGCCCCCTGGCGGAGCTCCTTCTTCACCCGGCCGACGAAGTAGTTCGTGAGCGGCTCGACCTGCTGCGTCAGCTCGCTCCCGTTCCGCGTCGGGATGTAGCGCGATTCCACGCGATTGGCGACGGCGTCGAGCACGCCGATGGTGTAGCCGCTGCTCGTGCGCCCGGTGACCTTCGCGGCGCCGAGGATGGTCGCGTTGTCGGGGGTGTCGGCGAAGCCGGTGGTGTCGAGCTGGCCGCCGACGTAGTCGACGAGCTGCGGGGGCCGGCCGATGCGCCGCGAGTAGAAGACGCCGAGCCCGGAAAAGTTGCTGCAGAACATGCAGCTCGCTCCGCCGAAGCTGAACGCGCTGCGGCCGGCGACGAAGAAGGGGCGCTTCTCGTCGTAGTACGTCTCGAACGCCGAGAGGTTGAGCGACGCGGGATCGACCTCGACCTGCCCGAAGTCGGGATTGAAGGTCGCGTCGAGGGTGAGGTTCGAGGTGAGCAGGTACTTCAGGTCGGCGCCCGCGTTGAGACCCAGGTCGCTCTTCGAGTGGTACGGGTCACCGGGGCGCGCGTACTTGAACTGCCCCTTCGACACGACGTACGGCAGCAGCTCGACCTGGCGCGGGCGGTTCGCGATGGTGATCCCCTCGAGGTGCCCGAAGAACGCCGGGCCGCCGCTCTCGTTGCGCCGTCGATACGCCCACATGTCCTGCTCGTTCAGCCGGTCGGCGTAGCGCTGGATCTGCAGCCCCCACATCTGCGCGGTGTCGCGCGAGAAGCGGAGCTGCGAGTACGGGATGCGCATCTCGGCGGTCCATCCCTGCGCGTCGATGTGCGCGGCGGCGTCCCAGATCGGATCCCACGACGGATCGCCGCTGAACTGATCGCCGCGCACCCCCGCCGGATTGACCTCGAACCACGCCTCGTCGATGTGGTTGTGATACGGATCGAGCGAGATGATGAGCTTGTCGGTCGTGAGCGAGTTGAAGGAGCCGTTGTCCCCGCTCGCGTCGAGGAGCTGATCGCGCCGGGCGAGGGGAGCGCGAACGCTCATCGCCCCCTGCGGATCGCTGAGCCGAGCACCGATGTAGAGCGCCTCGTCGTCGAAGAGGATGCGCACCTCCGTCGCGAGCGACGCTTCGCGCCATCGTTGGGCTGCGACTGCCGGAAGTCGGTGACCGGCGTCGCGCGGTTCCAGGCACCCTCATCGAGGCGTCCGTCGATGGTGATCATCCCCTCACGCCGCACGGCCATCGCGACGGGCGGGGGCGTCGGGTGCACGGACGCGGTCTGCTGGGCGAGGACCGGAAGAGGCGCGGCGAGGAGGGCCACACTCGCGAGGAGATGGGCGCGACGAGCGCGCGAGATCGGTAGGGTATGCGGCATGAGCGATCTACGGCGGGGAGGGAGCTGCGTTTCAGGCTGGGGAGTACACGGAGTTCGACGGTTGATCGAGGAAAAGGGTTGGAAGCGAGGGCGGGGAGGAACCGAGAGGACACGGAGCTGTTTGCTTTGGCAATCACAGAGAACGGCGGGCGAGGACCACGGAGCACACGGAGGATTCCGTGAGTTTGCAGCCCTCCGTGCACCAGAGCCTGAACTGATTGGGGCTCACGTCACGAGGGATCATCTCCCCCGGCGTGCCCCCGCTGTACGTCCGGGCTCGTGGCGCGAGGCACCTTCACCGCTTGCCTCAAACAAGAGCCACCCTGCTCGTAGCGCGCGGCGCTCTCCCCGCCGAGGACCCCTCCGTGCCCTCCGTGGTCCTCGCCTGCCGTTCTCTGTGATTACCAGAGCAAACAGCTCCGTGTCCTCCGAAGCCCCCGTGTCCTCCAAGCCGGCCTCAGCTCGGCCCATCTCCTCTTGCCCCCACCCTTCCCCCACCTCACATTCGCCTCCAAGTCCTCCTCCTCGCGCGATCTCTCTCGTCGCGCGATGCTGCTCGCCTCCGCGGGCAGCATCGGTGCGCTCGCTCTCTCGACGGCCGGGGTTGCCTGTGCAGCGGCGGCGACCGGGGAGCGACGCTCCTCCCCGGGGCGCGTGCGACAGTCGGTGTCGCGCTGGCCGTATGGGAAGATCCCCCTTCCCGAGTTCGCGCGCGCCTGCAAGGCGATGGGGCTCGCCGGGATCGATCTCCTCCAGCCCGAGGACTGGGCGGTGGTGCGCGACGCGGGGCTCGTCCCCAGCATGGGCTACCCCGCGAACCGCAGGGACTTCATCGCGACCGGGTTCAACGATCCGAAGAACCACGCGATGCTCCTCCGCGAGCTCGAGGCGACGATCCCCCGCGCCGCGAAGGAGGGAGTGCCTAACGTCATCACGATGTTCGGCAACCGCAACGGGAAGAGCGACGCCGAGGGGATCGCCAACTGCGTCGAAGGGCTGAAGCGGATCGCCCCGCTCGCCGAGGAGCAGAAGGTGACCGTCTGCGTCGAGCTGCTGAACAGCAAGGTCGATCACAAGGATTACCAGGGCGATCGCACCGCCTTCGGCGCCGCGGTGGTGAAGGGGGTCGGCTCGCCGCGCATCAAGCTGCTCTACGACATCTACCACATGCAGATCATGGAGGGGGACGTCATCCGCACGCTGCGCGACCACATCGCGGAGATCGGCCACTTCCACACCGGGGGCGTCCCCGGACGGCACGAGCTCGACGGCACCCAGGAGCTCAACTATCGCGCGATCGCGACGGCGATCGCCGACGCCGGCTTCACCGGCTTCGTCGCGCACGAGTTCGTGCCGACGCGCGATCCCCTCGCGTCGCTTCGCGCCGCGGTCGATCTCTGCACGGTCTGAAGCGTCACCACGTTCACTCGAGACGGATCATGATGGACACGCCACAGCAGATCAGTCGCCGCGAGGCGCTGCAACGCGTCGCCCTCTTCCTCGGCGGCACCCTCGCCGCGAGCACCGTCGCCGGCGCGATGGCGGAGAATGCCTTCGCCTGGCAACCGGTACCCGGTACCCGGTACCCGGACGACACCTGGTCGCCGCGGACGCTGACCGCGGAGCAGCTCGCGCTCGCGTCGGCGCTCGTCGAGCACATCATCCCGCGCACGAGCACTCCGGGTGCGCGCGACGCGGGAGTCCCGCGCTTCCTCGACGATCTGCTCACGGATCACTATCGCGCGCCGGAGCGGAGCCGCATCCTCGCCGGCCTGCAGGGCGTCGACGTCCGCGCGCTGCGCCGGCACAAGAAGAAGTTCGTCGCGACGACACGCGCGCAGCAGATCGCGATCCTCACCGACATGGACAGGGAAGCGTACCCCGCCGGGGGGATGATCGCGCAGCAGGCGAAGAAGCAGGAGCCGCCCCCGCGCGATCCGCAGGTCGGCCCGGGGAGCGGGGGCACCGGCTCGCTCGCCCAGCCGACCGCGGCCGACGTCGACGGCGCGACCGAAGAGGTGAAGACGGAGATCGCGTCGGGGTGGTTCTGGCGCCGACTCAAGGAGATCACGCTCGTCGGCTACTACACATCGCAGCCGGGGGCGACGCAGGAGCTGCGCGTCAATCCGATGGGTATCTGGAAGGGCGACATCCCGTACCGGGCCGGCACCGACCGCGCCTGGGCCTGACCGCGAGCCGCACCGAGGATCAACACGATGTTCATTCACACGAAGGCGGACGACTACGACGCGATCGTCGTCGGCTCGGGAATCAGCGGCGGATGGGCGGCGAAGGAGCTCACCGAGAAGGGACTCCGCGTCCTCATCGTCGAGCGCGGCCGCGACGTCGTGCACGGCAGGGACTACATCACCGAGCACAAGCCGATCTGGGAGTTCCCGTTGCACGATCGGCGCATCAACCGCGAGGTGCAGGGCTCCGAGGACTATCCGGTGCAGGCGCGCACCGGGCAGTTCCGCGAGAGCAACAAGCACTTCTTCATGAGGGACACGAAGAATCCCTACATCGAGGACAAGCCCTTCACCTGGATCCAGGGCGATCAGGTGGGCGGGAAGTCGCTCATCTGGGGACGGCAGGTCTACCGCTGGAGCGATCTCGACTTCGAGGCGAACGCGAAGGATGGCATCGCCGTCGACTGGCCGATCCGCTACGCCGACATCGCGCCGTGGTACAGCTACGTCGAGAAGCACATCGGCGTCAGCGGCGAGAAGCTCGGCCTCCCGCAGCTTCCCGACGGCGAGTTCCTCAAGCCGATGGAGATGAACGCCGGCGAGAAGTTCGTGAAGCGCGGGATCGAGAAGAACATCCCCGGCCGCCACGTGACCATCGGCCGCGTCGCGATCCTCACCGAGAACCACAACGGTCGCGCGGCGTGCCACTACTGCGGGCCGTGCGAGCGCGGCTGCTCGACCGGCTCGTACTTCTCGAGCCAGTCGTCCACCCTCCCCGCGGCGCGGAAGACCGGGCGCCTCACGGTCGTCCCGAACGCGGTCGTCCACTCGCTGATCTACGACGACGCGGCGAACCGCGTGAGCGGCGTGCGCGTCATCGACGCGAACACGAAGGAGGAGCGCGAGTACCGGGCGCGCATCGTCTTCGTGAACGCCTCGACGTTAGGCACGACGCGCATCCTCCTCAACTCGAAGTCGGCGCGCTTCCCGAACGGGCTCGCCAACTCGAGCGGAGTGCTCGGCCAGAACCTGATGGACCACCACTTCCAGGTGGGCGCGCGCGGCGACATCGTCGGGCTGAAGGACCACTACTACCAGGGCAACCGCCCGAACGGGATCTACATCCCGCGCTTCCGCAACCTCGGCGACGAGAAGACGAAGCGCACGGATTACATCCGCGGCTACGGCTATCAGGGCGGCGCGAGCCGCGCCGGCTGGGGACGCGGTGGATCACAGCCGGGCTTCGGCGTGCAGCTCAAGCGGCAGCTCCACGATCCCGGCAACTGGTCGATGGGGATCACCGGCTTCGCCGAGTGCCTGCCGCGCGCCGAGAACGTCGTCACCCTCGACGAGAGCCGGAAGGACGAGTATGGGATCCCGGTGCTGCGCATCAACTGCACGTGGGGCCCCAACGAGCTCGCGATGCGCAAGGACATCGCCGCCGCCGCGGCCGAGATGCTCGAGGCCGCGGGGTGCAGGAACGTCACGACCTACGACAACTTCAACCCGAACGGCATCGGCGCCGAGCCGGGCCTCGGCATCCACGAGATGGGCACCGCCCGCATGGGGCGCGACGCGAAGACCTCGGTGCTGAACGCCTACAACCAGGCGCACGACGTTCCGAACCTCTTCGTCACCGACGGCTCGTGCATGACGAGCTCCTCATGCGTGAACCCGTCGATCACGTACATGGCGCTGACGGCGCGGGCGTGT
>DATAIN010000315.1:0-5190 GCA_036262635.1 Gemmatimonadaceae bacterium
CAGGGGGAAGGTGGCCCCGCGCGCTGGCGCCGCGGCGCTTCCTGCCTCGTCGACGCCGCGACACGCGACGACGTCGACATCGTGCTCAACGCCGTCGTCGGCTCGGCGGGGCTCGACGCGACCATCGCGGCGCTGCTCGCCGGGAAGCGGGTGGCGCTCGCGAACAAGGAGACCCTCGTGATGGGGGGTGAGCTGGTCGGGCGCGCCGCGGCGGCGGGGAACGGGGAGATCGTCCCCGTGGACAGCGAGCACAGCGCGATCCTGCAGTGCCTCGGCACCCGGCCGTCGAGCGAGGTCCGTCGCCTCGTGCTCACCGCCTCGGGGGGCCCCTTCCGGGACTGGAGCCGCGAGCGGATGGAACGCGCCACGGTGGCCGACGCGTTGCGTCATCCGACATGGCGGATGGGGCGCAAGATCACGATCGACAGCGCGACGCTCGCGAACAAGGCGCTCGAGGTGATCGAGGCGCACCATCTGTTCGGCGTCCCGTACGATCGCATCGAGGTCGTGGTGCACCCGCAGAGCATCGTGCATTCGTTCGTCGAGTTCGTGGACGGGAGCATGGTGGCGCAGATGGGAGTGCCGAGCATGGAGCTGCCGGTGCTCTATGCCCTCACGCACCCGGAACGCGTGCACGACGCGGGGGTACCGCCGTATGATCCCGCGGAGCAGTCGCCGCTGACCTTCGAGCGCGTGCGCTGGGACGATTTCCCCGCGCTGCGGCTGGGAGTCGAGGCCGGGCGGCGCGGGGGAGCGCAGCCGGCGGTGTACAATGCGGCGAACGAGGAGGCAGTCGCGCTCTTCCTCGACGGACGGATCTCCTTCGGCGGGATCGCGGAGGCGATCGAGGATGCGCTCGACTCGCTGCGCGGGCTGCCGAGCGAGACACTGGATGCGTTGCGCGCGGCCGACCGGGCGGCGCGTGCTCACGTGAAGGAGATGGTGGGATGCTGACGAAGTTGCCGTGGCTCGGACCGCTGATCGTGTTCGGCCTCGTCGTGTTCGTGCACGAGCTGGGACACTTCATCGCGGCGAAGGCGTTCCGCGTCTACGCGCCGCGGTTCTCGATCGGCTTCGGGCCGGCGCTCTGGCGCAAGCGGTGGGGGGAGACGGAGTACGTGCTCGCGTCGCTGCCGTTAGGCGGCTACGTGCGGATGGCGTCGCGCGACGATGAGACGGCATCGGCCCTCGAGGGCGGAAACGAGAGCGAGAGCCTTTCGGCCGACGACCCGCGCTACGATCCGGCGGCGCTGATGCCCTTCGGCCCGCACCCGGTGCCCCCCGATCGGACCTTCGAGTCGAAGCCGCTCTGGCAGCGGCTGATCATCATGGTCGCCGGCGTGACGATGAACATCGTGCTCGCGATCGTTGTGATGTCGGCGATCGCGAAGGCAGCGGGGAAGGCGACGCTCGAGACGCGGGTGGTCGGCCGCGTCGAAGCGCCCTCGTGGGCGACGGGGCTGAGCGAGGCGATCGGCGCGGGCGACACCATCGTCAGCGTCGGCGGCCGCCGCGTCGCGAACTGGAATCAGATCCTCTCCGCGATCGGCGAGTCGCCGGACACGATGCTGAGGATCGCGGGGAATCGCGGGACCGCGACCGTCCCCGTCGGACCGGTCGGATCGCGGCGTCGCGAGGAGCTCGCGGGATCGATCGCGCCCTGGTCGCCCCCGGTCATCGGCACCGTCGCGCCCTCATCGCCCGCCGCGCGGGGCGGGCTGCGGGCGGGGGACACGCTCGTCACGGTCGGAGGGACGCCGGTCCGCAACTGGGCGGACATGACCGGAATCGTGGTCCGCTCACCCGGAGTTCCGGTCGAGTTCACCGTGCGCCGTGGCGCCGAGACGAGGACGCTGACCGTCCGACCCGATTCGGCGCAGCTCCCGACGGCCGACGGCTCGAAGCGCTATCGCGGGCTCGTCGGGATCACCAACGTGGACATCGCCCGCCACGAGCCGATCGGCGCCGGGGAGGCGCTCTCGGTCGGATGGCGCGCGACGTGGCGCAGCGTTGATCTGGTGGTCGGGTTTCTCGGGAACCTGGTGCGGGGACGCGTGAGCGTGCGCGAGCTCGGTGGACCGATCGCGATCACACAGGCGTCGGTGAACGCGGCGAAGACCGGAGTGGAAGAGCTGTTCGCGCTGCTCGCCTTCCTCAGCGTGAACCTCGCGGTGATGAACCTGCTGCCGATCCCGATACTCGACGGCGGACAGATCGTCATGAACGTGGCGGAGTCGGTGAAGGGACGTCCTTTCAGCATGCGAACCAAGGAAAACTTCGCGCGGGTCGGGCTGCTGGCCATCGCGCTGCTGTTCGTGGTGGTCATGTTCAACGACATCCGGCGGATCGCCGGAAGCGCCATGGACCTTCTGAGCCGGGTATTCTGATGCGCAACCGAATCCTCCTCCTGATCGCGCTGGTCGCCGGCGCGGTGCTGCCGGTGCGCGCGCGGGCGCAGGACGAGGCCGTCCGCTTCGACATCCGCACGGTGGGGGACAGCACCTTCACCTTCGACGTGATCCGCGCGCCCTGGGTCGCCAAGGGGCAGTCGGGGATCGCGGTGGATCCGCGGCGCCGCGACGGGCTCGTCGCGCGCTTCGTGGTGCTCGGCGTGAGCGAGGGGGTGGCGAACGCGCTGATCCTCGGCCAGTCGCAGAAGCTGACGACGGAGCACGTCGTGCTCCTCCGCCCACCGCGCGAGCACTGGTATTCGAGCGGCAGGTTCTGGCTCGGCGCGTTAGGCGGTCTGATCGTCGGGTTCTTCGTCGGACACGCGACGTAGAACAGACGGCCGTCAGCCTTTATCGCAGATCAGCCGCGCGCGTTCCTTCGTCGAGCGCTCGGCGCGAATCTGCAGCCGCGGATTCGTGTACTGCGCGCAGAACTTGTGCTCGACCATGATGCGGTACGCGCCGACCGGGAGGAGCAGGGGACGGGCGAGGGGCACGGTCCCGGTGCGGGGCTTGTCGCCGCCGAGCGAGGTGAGGGTGTAGGCGGCGCCGTCAGGCTTGATGTCGAGCTCGAGGAGCCCGCAGTTGCGCGGATTCAGCGTGACGGTATCGACCCGCGTGCCGGCGAGAACGGCCGTGTCCTCGTCGCGAAGCGTGGGGCAGCCCGCGGTGCCGCTCACCGTGGCGACCACCTGATAGCTGCCGACGGGGAAGGTGTCGGCGCTGAAGGGGCCGTTGCCGACGGCGACGCCGTTCACGCTCACCGCGGCCTCCGCCGGCGCGTTGATCACGAGCGCGGGCCGCGAGCGCGGGGTCGTCGGAGCGCCGCTCCCCCCGCGCGGGCTCGTCGTCGTCGTCGGCGAGTTGCGCGTCGGAGTGGTGGGGGTGGTGCTGCCGCTGCGGGCGCGCACGGCGGCGAAGGCGACGAGCGCGGCGAGCGCAGTCCCCCCGACCCACCACGCCGTGCGACTCCGGCGGGCGCGACGCCGGATGCGCGAGGTGCTCACCGAGCCGCTGAGCGTGTCGGTGGTAACGATGCCGCTCGTGCGCACGGCGGCGGTCTCCCCGCGCTCCTGCAGGATGTGAACGAGCTCCTCGCACAGCGCCTCGCCCGTCGGGAAGCGGTCGTTCGGATCCTTCTCGAGGCACTGGAGGATGACGTCCTCCATCTCGCGGGAGAGCTGCGAGTTGATCGAGCGCGGCTTCGGCGGCTTGTCCTCGACGTGCTGCCGCGCGATCTCGTACCAGTCCGTGCCCTGGAAGGGGAGCTGCCCGGTCGCGGCCTTGAAGAGCGTGACGCCGAGCGAGTAGATGTCGGCGCGGCCGTCGAGCTGGAGTCCGCGCGCCTGCTCCGGCGAGAAGTACTGCGGCGTCCCGACGACCATGTTCGTGCCGGTCGAGTCGGTGTGCGTCGCGACGGCGCGCGCGATGCCGAAGTCGGCGACGACCGCGTTGCCGTGCTCGTCGAAGAGAATGTTGTCGGTCTTGATGTCGCGGTGGATGACGCCCTCGCGATGGGCGAAGCCGAGCGCGCTCGCGACGTCGATCGCCATCCGGATGAGCATCGGCTCCGGGAGCTGCGTCATCACGTTGAGGCGATCGGCGAGCCCCTGGGGCAGATAGTCCATCGCGAAGAAGACGGCGTCCTCTTCGCGACCGACCGCGTAGATCTTGATGATGTTCGGGTGGCGGAGCTTCGCGGCGGTCGACGCCTCGCGGCGGAATCGCTGCTCGAACTTCTCGTCGCCCGCGTACTGCGGCTTGAGGATCTTGAGCGCGACGGGGATGTCGAGCTCCGGGTCGTATGCTTTATAGACCCACGCGAACCCGCCAGCGCCGATGATGGCGTCGACGCGAAACCGTCCGAGGGTGCGACCGAGGAAACGCTCTGGCAATGGGAGCGGTACGGAGGGAGCGCGCTGAGCCCTTTACAGGGGAATGACGGGTCAGTAAGTTACTGTGCTTCAACCGATTGGGCGCGAATGACGCCCCGGGTGCGGAGAATATATCACATGGCCCTGCAAAAAGCATCGACGATCGAGAAGTACCAGGCGCACGGCACCGACAGCGGGAGCACGCGCGTCCAGGTCGCCCTCCTGACGGAGCGGATCAACTACCTCACCGACCATTTCCGCGAGCACAAGAAGGATCACCACGGTCGGCGCGGGCTGCTCAAGATGGTCGGCAAGCGTCGTCGTCTGCTCGACTACATGAAGCGCACGGACCTGGCCGGATACCGCCAGATCATCCAGGAACTTGGACTCCGCTACTAGTCCATAAGCAGTGCCAAAGCGCGCGGCCGCACATGATGCGGACCGCGCGCTTTGCCTTCCCCCGAGCCGGGTGTGGCTCGCGAGCCGCATGAGGCTCGATTCAGCGGACCGCATGAGGTCCGATTCAAAGAGGCCAGTACAGAAATGATGCAGCGCATCGAGAAGACCTTCGCCGGCCGCCCGCTCGTGATCGAGACGGGACGCATGGCGAAGCAGGCGGCCGGCGCGGCCGTGGTGACGTTCGGCGAGACGATGGTGCTCGCGACGGTGACGGTCAGCGACAACCAGAGCACCCTCCCGTTCTTCCCCCTGACGGTCGAGTACAAGGAGCGCACCTACGCCGCGGGCAAGATCCCCGGCGGCTTCATCAAGCGCGAAGGGCGTCCCAGCGACAACGAGATCCTGAGCTGCCGGATCATCGACCGCTCCATCCGCCCCCTCTTTCCCGAGGGATTCCAGAACGAGGT
>DATAIN010000316.1:0-2821 GCA_036262635.1 Gemmatimonadaceae bacterium
GCTGGGTCAGCGCGTGAAGGCCGGCGAAGTGCTGGCCGACGGCGCGGCGACCGAGGCGGGCCAGCTCGCGCTCGGCGCGAACGTGACGGTGGCGTTCATGCCGTGGTACGGGCACAACTTCGAGGACGCGATCGTGCTGAGCGAGCGCCTGGTGAAGGACGACGTCTACTCGTCGATCCACATCCAGGAGCTCGAGCTGCACGTCCGCGACACGAAGCGCGGCCAGGAGGAGATCACGCGCGAGATCCCGAACGTCTCGGAAGAGGCGCTGCTCGATCTCGACGAGCGAGGCATCGTCCGCATCGGCGCGCACGTGAAGCCGGGCGACATCCTCGTCGGCAAGATCACGCCGAAGGGCGAGACGGAGCTGTCGCCGGAAGAGAAGCTGCTGACGGCGATCTTCGGCGAGAAGGCGAAGGACGTGAAGGATTCGTCGCTCAAGGTCTCCCCGGGCATGGAAGGCGTCGTGATCGACGTCAAGATCTTCAGCCGCATCGAGGATCAGGTCGTCGAGAAGGATCGCGGCGAGCGGATCGGCGAGGTGCGCCGGCTCGAGGGCGAGGAGAAGCTCCGCGTCAACGAGGTGCGCGACGCCGAGCTGGTCGAATTGTTGGATGGCCAGAGCGTTGCGCTGGCCCTCAAGAGCGGCACGGTGGAGGAGGCGATCCCCGCGGGGACGAAGCTCACCGCCGCGATGCTGCGCGAGTTCAAGATCGCGACGCTGGACCTGAAGACGTTCCGCGTCGAGAACAAGAAGATCAACGAGCGGATGCGCGAGATCATCGACGCGTCCGACGAGGAGAAGTCCCGGATCGAGGAGCGGGCCGAGGAGCGGATCGACGGCATCCTCCAGCCGGACGAGCTCCCGCCGGGCGTGATCCAGCTCGTGAAGGTGTACCTGGCCGAGAAGCGCAAGATCTCGGTCGGCGACAAGATGGCCGGTCGTCACGGGAACAAGGGCATCGTCGCGCGCATCGTGCCGGAAGAGGACATGCCGTTCCTTCCGAACGGGCGCCCGGTGGACATCGTCCTCAACCCGCTCGGCGTGCCGAGCCGCATGAACGTCGGGCAGATCCTCGAGACCCACCTCGGGTGGGCCGCGAAGCTGCTCGGCTTCTACGCGAAGACGCCGGTGTTCCAGGGCGCGAACGAGCGCGAGATCTCGCTGCTCCTCAAGCTCGCGGCACTGACGCAGCTCCGCGACGCGCTGGCGCTGCGCGGCGACGCGCTCGTCATCGACGACGCGGACGTCCGCACGATCCTCGCCGACATCAAGCCGGCGCCGGGTCGCGAGGAGTTCATCCTCCTCCAGGACGCGACGCTGAACGACCTCGGCGCGCGCGGGATGTCGCAGGAGGTGCGCGACATCTTCCACCGCGTGCGCGACTACATCGCGACCGCGGCGAAGGAGTTCGCGGAGCGGGAGCTGGAGAACGTCGGCAACGAGGTCGCGTACCACGAAGCGGTCTCGAACGACGAGTCGGAGAGCGCGTCGCGCCGCACCGAGGCGAAGGCGACGCTCAAGCAGCTCGAGAAGCGGCGTGGCCTCGCGGCCGCGGAGCTCCTCGAGCAGATGGAGTTCCGCGCGCTCGCGCAGATGATCGCCCGGAAGAGCGAGGGCGACGTCGACGCGGCGGCCGGTGAGCTGCTCCGGCTCGCCGGGATCACCCCGGCCGGGAAGATCTGGCTGCGGGACGGCCGGAGCGGGGAGACCTTCAACAACCCCGTCACGGTCGGCGAGATCTACATGCTGAAGCTGTCGCACCTCGTGGACGACAAGATCCACGCGCGCAGCATCGGCCCGTACTCGCTGGTCACGCAGCAGCCGCTCGCCGGCAAGGCGCAGTTCGGCGGCCAGCGGTTCGGAGAGATGGAAGTGTGGGCGCTCGAAGCGTATGGCGCCGCGCACACGCTGCAGGAGATCCTCACGGTCAAATCGGACGACGTGAACGGTAGAAGCCGCGTCTACGAGGCGATCGTGAAGGGTCAGAACCTCCCCGATCCGGGGATCCCCGAGTCGTTCAACGTGCTCGTGAAGGAGCTCCAGGCACTCGGGATCAAGGTGACGCTCGGCTCGACCAATGGTGGCGACGGGTTCGCCGGTGGCAATGGCGCCGGAAACGGCAACGGGGCGGGCTTCGGGACTGGAGGCGAGGGCTAATACATGATCGACTTTCGTAGCGTGCGCGACGCGCGCGCATCCGCGTTCGACTACATCCAGGTCCGGATCGCCTCTCCCGAGGAGATCCGCGGCCCTCGCGATCCGAAGGAGCGCGAGCGTCTCGAGCTGAGCGGGCTTCGCACCTGGTGGTCCTGGGGCGAGGTCACGAAGCCGGAGACGATCAACTACCGCTCGTTCAAGCCGGAGAAGGACGGCCTCTTCTGCGAACGGATCTTCGGTCCGGTCAAGGATTGGGAGTGCCACTGCGGCAAGTACAAGCGCATCCGCTATCGCGGCGTGATCTGCGACCGTTGCGGCGTCGAGGTGACCCTGAGCAAGGTGCGCCGCGAGCGCATGGGTCACATCGAGCTCGCCGTTCCCGTCGCGCACATCTGGTTCTTCAAGACGCTTCCCTCGCCGATGGGGAACCTCCTCGACCTCACGCTCCGTGATCTCGAGAAGGTCGTCTACTACTCGGCGTACGTCGTCATCGACCCGGGCAACCAGGAAGCGATGGCGAACCAGCTCCTCGACGAGGACGAGTTCCTCACGCTCAAGTCCAAGGCACGCGAGGAAGGGGACGCCGCCTTCCTCGCCGACATCGGAGCACCCGCGGTCCGCGAGCTCCTCCGCCGCCTCGATGTCGACAAGACGGCGGAC
>DATAIN010000317.1:0-6264 GCA_036262635.1 Gemmatimonadaceae bacterium
GAACCAGCCGCAGCGGCGCGGGCGGCCGGTCGTGGCCCCGAACTCGTTGCCGAGCTTGCGCACCTCGCCCTGAAGCGGCTCCTCGAGCTCCGTGGGGAGCGGGCCGTTGCCGACGCGCGTCGTGTACGCCTTCACGACGCCGAGCACCGAGTCGATCGTCGTCGGCGCGACGCCGGCGCCGACGGCGGCGCCGCCCGACGTGGTGTTGCTCGAGGTGACGTACGGATAGGTGCCATGGTCGATGTCGAGCAGCGAGCCCTGCGCACCCTCGAGGAGGATCGCCGCGCCCTGCTTCCGCGCGCGATGGATCACGAGGCTCACGTCCTCGGCGAGCGCGAGGAGTCGCGGGGCGAGCCCGTCGAGCAGCGCGAGCGTCTCGTCGACCGACACGCGCTTCCCGCTCTTCCCGTGCTCGAGCTGCGCGTTCGCGTGGTCGACGCCGCGCTCGACGAGCTGCCGCAGCCGGTCGGGGCTGCGCAGGTCGAGCACCCGCACGCCACGCCGCGCGACCTTGTCCTCGTACGCGGGACCGATCCCGCGCCCCGTCGTCCCGATCTCCTTGCTCGCCGAGCTCTCCCCGTCGATCAGCTTGTGATACGGCAGCACGAGATGCGCGCGGTCGCTCACGTAGAGCCGGCCCTCGACGTCGACGCCGTCCTCGACCAGCTCGTCGATCTCGCGCATCAGCGTCTCGGGGTCGAGCACGACGCCGTTGCCGATCGCGCAGCGCACCCCCGGGTGCAGGATCCCGCTCGGGATCTGGTGGAGAACGAAGCTCTTCTCCCCGATGTGCACGGTGTGCCCGGCGTTGGCGCCGCCCTGATAGCGGACGACCCAGTCGGCGCGCTCGGCGATCACGTCGACGAGCTTCCCCTTCCCCTCGTCCCCCCACTGCGCACCGACGACGACGACGGTGCGTTTGTCGCGATCGAACATGAATCGGCTGAAAAAGGAAACGCCCCGGGAGCCGGGGCGTTGTTGAAATGTAGAGCCGGTGAGGGTGATGTCAACCGACATCACCCTCACCGTCCTGCGTCATGGATTGAGAATCTTGTCGACCAGCACGACGACGCGCGTCGAAGTCGCCTGGTTCGCGGCCGTCGCGGCGGGCGAGCCCGCGGTCGGCGCGGCGGTGAGCAGCGCGGTCAGCACCGATCCGGCGATGCGGACCCCCGGCGACGGTCCGTAGCTCGCGCCGGCCGGTGCGGTCGCCCCGGGGACGTTCGGAGAGCTCGTGTAGCTCGGCGTCGTGCCACCCGTTGGCGTCACCGCGAACTTGTAGAGCGTCGACGCGCTCGCGGTATCGACGTTCACGTAGGCGCTGTAGCTCTGCAGCGCGACGCTCGTGATCTTCGCCGCGGACTTCGCGACGGGATCGGTGGTGTCCGACCGCGCGATGTAGACGTCCGCCGGCGTCACCGACGGATCGGCGTTGAGCGCGCGGATCGCGATCTTCCCGGCGGGCGGCGTCGGGAAGGTGAAGGGATCCTGGAGCACCACGAGGCGATCGGCGTTTCCGCGCGCCTGTCCCATGTAGACGAGCGTGTAACGCGTGTCCGCGGCGAGCGTGATCGTCGTGTCGATGAGCCGCTTCTGCGCCTCGGTGGGATTCGTCGAGTTGACGAACACACGCACCGGGCGGGTGCCCGGATCGACGCGCTGATAGCCGCCGCTCGTGCCGCGGAACTTCACGCCGAGGAAGGTGGGGAGGTTCTCCACCTTGTCGATGAAGCGGAAGTCGACGATGCCGGTGTCCACCGTCGCGTTGACGAAGCGGATCAACGCCTGCGGCGGGATCGCGCGCGGGTCGGTGATGCCGCTGTCGTCCTTGCACGCGCTCAGCCCCAGGGCCGTCAGGCCGAGCGCGAGAATCACTTTGAGTCGCATGTATACCGCTCCGAAAAGTTCGAGATGATTGCGAGTCGGAAGATCGAAGCCGGCCAGCGTTGCGCCGGCGTCACTGCGTCTGCCCACCACCGCCGTCCACCCGACCGTTACTGGGCTCGCCGCCGAAGCCGTTGATGGCGATCGTCGTCGCGAGTGCCGCGATGCCGACGGCGATGCCGACGGCGATCCAGCTGCGCGACTTGGAGAGCTGCCGTTCCGCCATTCCACTGACGTACTCCTTCGGAACGCTGATCGCCTCGCCACTCCACTTCGCCGCGGGCCCGCCGCCGATGTACGCCACCTCGCTCACGCGGATGACGTACGCCGAGTCGGTGCTGTTCGCGAGACGGCCGGTCAGCTTCTGCGCCCCGGGGCCGAGAGGCCCCGAGAGCGCGACGCGTCCACGATCGCTCAGGCCGAGCGAGATCTCGCTGCCGGGTGATGGTGTCCCGTTCCACATCGGGACGTACGTGTAGCAGCCCGTCGCGCCGGGAAGCAGCAGCAGCCCGGCGAGCACCGCACGCGCCTGTCGGGCACGCGTGCGGCGCTTCGAGAGTGAACCGGTGGGAGACGCGGTCACGGTGCCGGCCGGCGGGTCAGAGATTCTTCCCGTTGACCAGGCTGCCGAAGCCGTAGCTGCTCGGTCCGGCCGAGCCCTTCGGGTTGCCGCCGCCGAGATCGTAGAGCGGCTTCACCCGGGCATCGAGCTCCTGATAGGGAACCGGCCATTCGATCGCCGTCGCGACCGGGAGATCACCCCAGCCGCGCGAGTCGAAGAACCACGCGCCGAAGGTGGTGTACGCGGCCTCCATCCGCTTCTCCCACTTCATCGCTTCCATGATGTTGCCGCAGACCGTGGTCGTGAAGTTCGGCGCGGCGGGGATGCGCGGCACGCAGGCCGCGCCGCCGGGCACCGGCTGCGTCGCCGTCGTCACCACGCCGGTGAGCGCCGGCAGCCCGTTAGGCACGCGCGTCTTGTCGATCAGCGCCGCGGCCGCCGGGATGTTGTTCGTGCGGATGTAGCCTTCCGCCGCGAGCATGTCGTTCTCCGCCACCGTGAAGAAGGGGAGCGGTGCGCCCGACGACTTCGAGTCGGCGAAGCTGCGGAAGCGGTAGTGGTCGTAGAACGAGGCGCGCCAGCCCACCGCCGCCTGGTCCTGCCCGGGCGGGCGGTTGCGGAAATACTGGCCCGCGCGCTTGAGCGGCGCGTTGGTGGTGTCGGCGCCGATCTGCGCCGTGCGTGTCGCCCCCTGCGGGAAGCGCAGGTCGGCCGTCTGGATCAGGAACGGCGTGCGGTTGTCACGCTCCGTGGCCAGCCACGCATCGTAGGCGCCCGTCGAATCCGCCATCCCGATGATGTAGTACGTCATCTGGTGCCAGTTCGCGTCGCGGAAGTGCAGACCCGTGTCGAGCCAGTCGTAGTTCCACCCGAGATTCGGGTTCATCTGGACGACGAGGTCGCTCGTGATGCCGTTGGTCGCGTCGGCGATCACCTTCGTCCAGTCGACCGCCGCGCGCTCGGTCGGCGTCCGGGCGACACCCGCCCGGATGCGCGCCTTGAACGAGCGGATGACCTGGGCGAACCGCGTCGCCGAGACCGTCGCGCCGCCCGGGCCGGTCAGCCAGCCCGCCGGCAGCGACGACGTTCCCGACTTCGTCGCGTAGGCGTACGCCGAATCGAGCTCGGTGAGCGCGTACGCCGCCGCCGATGCCGCCGGCTCGAGGGGCTGCACCTCGGTCGTCACGTCCTCGGGGCGCGGGACGCCCACCGAGTCGTACGTCATCGCGAGGTAGCCGATCGCGACGCCGTGCACGAAGTGCGCGAACGCGCGCAGCCGCTGCTCGTCGCCCGCGGTCGTGCCTAACGTGAAGCCCGCCGCCTTCGCCCGCACCAGCACGTCCGATTCGGCGCGCGAGGCGAAGGAGAGGATCTGGTAGGTGTTGAAGTTCTCGCCCGCGTAGGCGTTGCCGCGCGAGTTGCCGATCGAGCCCCGCGGGAGCGCCCCGCGCGGGCCGAGACCGTTGTTCGCCAGCGTCGAGGCGTTCTCGAACGCCGCCGTCAGCATCCCCGTGTTCACACGGTTGATGCTGCCGATCGTCGCGCTGATCACCTGCTGGAACTGGCTCGAGCCCACCGCCTCGACGTCCGAGGGGCGGTTGAGGGTGCGTCCACGGTCGGGGTTGTTGGTGTTGTCGACCGCGACGAGGTCGTTGCACGCGGCGAGGCCCCCGACGAGCGAGGCGGCCGCGACGAACTGTCTGAATCGCATCATGTATCCTCGTCCCCGCACCCGGTGGCACGCGCCACCGGGTGTCGGGTTCAATTGAGAAGGATTAGAAGCCAGCGGTGATGACGAAGGACACGGTGCGCAGCTGCGGGAAGGTGAACGCGTCGACCGCGTTGATCAGTCCCGAGCCCGACGCGCTGTTCGTGACACCCGCGCCCACCTCCGGATCGAAGCCGGTGTAGCGCGTCCACGTCTTCAGGTTGCGGCCGATGACGCTGGCCGTGAAGTCCGCGGGGCCGAAGTTGCCGAAGTGGTACGACGCCGAGACCTCGCGGAGCTTCGCGAAGCTTGCGTTCTCGACGAAGCGGCTGTTCGGACCGAGGATGTCGTAGAACCCGCCGACGCCCGAGTTGTTGTCCGAGGGACCGACGCGGTAGTAGTACCCGATCGGCTTCGCCGTCTGCAGGCTCTTCCCCGCCTGATCCACGTCATGCGAGAGGAAGTCGAGGTACGACCAGTGACGTCCCTGGTTGTACGCGCGCTGCCCGAAGGCGCCGTCGACGAGCCCGTAGACCGACAGCTTCCGCCACGTGACCGTGTGCGACATGCCGATGCGGAAGTCGGGCAGCGAGTGGCCGAGCGGACGGATCGCCGGCGGGCAGACCCCGCTCGTGCAGTTGTCACGAACGAGGATCGACATCCCCCACGACAGCTGGGCGTTCCCCGGGCCCTGGGTCGCGGGCAGGATCGCGTTCCAGAGGTTGTCCGTGATGCCCATCCCCGGATTGTTCCCCTGGCCGACCCAGACGATGTAGCCTTCGTCGTTCCGCTGGAACGGCATCCCCGGACCGCCGCACATCGACTGGAAATTGACGGTCGACGTGATGGGGAGCTGCGAGCAGCTCGTCACGAACTCGCGGCCGTAGAAGGTGCCGTAGCGCTGCCCCTCCTCGATGCGAAAGAGCGTGCCGGTGCCCTGCAGATCCGTTCCGATGAAGAACGGCACGACGTTGAGCTTCGTGACCATCGCGCGGTTGCGCGAGTAGTTGAAGCGGGTCGTCCATCCCCAGTCTCCGCCGCCCGTGATGATCGGCAGCGTGAGCGCGGCCTCCCACGTCTTGTTCTGCAGCGTGCCGGCGTTCTGCCACGCCTGCGGGAAGCCGGTCACCACCGAGCGCGGCGTCGGCAGGATCTGGTTGCGCGTGTCCGACTTCGCGTACGTCACCGTCAACCCGTAGCGGTTGAACAGCTCGATGTCGGTGCCGAGCTCCACCTCGGTCGCGACCTCGGGCTTCAGCTTCGGGTTGCCCTGCGTCACCGGCGAGAGCGTGCCGCCCGCGCCGATCGAGTACGTCTCGTACTGCGCCGCGAACGGCGGCGTGTTGCCCGCCGAGCCCAGCGAGGCGCGCAGCGTGAACTGGCTGACCGCCGACGTCGGCCACCACGGCTCGCGCGCCATCAGCCACGCCGCGGAGCCGCGACCGTAGGTCTGATACCGCTGGTCCTTGCCGAAGCGGGAGTTGCCGTCCTCACGGATCAGCAGGTCGACGGTGTAGCGGTCCCACAGATCGAAGAAGGTGTTCCCCGAGAGGCTGACCTGCCGCGTCGCCTGCGCGACGGAGAAGATGCTCTGGATGTTCGTCGCGTTCGATCCGACGTCCACCCCGCCGACGCGCAGCTGGTTCCCCTGGAACTGCCGCTGGTCGAGATCGATCCCCTCGTACGAGCCGCGCACGTTGAAGCGGGCGTTGATGTTCTCCATCAGCTGCCGCCGCGCCGTCACCTGCACGCTCGAGTTCACCGACTGCGTGTTCGCCGCGCCGTTGAAGATCAGACCGTTGTTCGTCGCCGGCGAGGAGTTCGTCGTCCGGAAGTTCTTGTTCCGGAACTCCTTGTAGTTCAGGTTCAGCCGGTCGATGCTGAAGTTGCCTTCCGCGTCGAGCCAGTCGAGCGGAGCGTACTTCAGCGTCGCGCCGCCGAGGAAGCGATAGCGCAGGTCCTGGCGCTGGATGTTCTCGAACGAGTAGAGCGGGTTCTCGTTCTGGACGCCGCCCGAGCCGAGGTTCGTGCGGATGTAGAGCCGCCCGAACTGGTCGCGCTGCGTGATGTTGACGATCGCCGGCGTGCGCGTGAGGCGGAAGAAGCCCGT
>DATAIN010000318.1:0-2088 GCA_036262635.1 Gemmatimonadaceae bacterium
GTCCCCGCGCCCCCCTGGATCATGTCCACCACGAAGTGCTCGTGATGGCGGCCGGCGCGGATCTCTCGCGCGGCGCGCACGATCAGCTCCGCGATCTCGCTCGGCAGGAGCCCCAGCTCGTGGTTCGCGAGCGCGGCGGCCTCCTTCACCGCGGCGAGCGCCTCGATCAGCGCGGGAAACTCGCGCAGCGCCGTCCCGGTGATCGGGAAGTTCTCGAGCGCGCGCAGCGTCTGCACGCCGTAGAGTGCCTCGTTGGGCACCTCGCGGTCGCCGAGCAGGTCGTGCTCCATGCGCACCGCGGCACCCGCAAAGCCCATCGTCCGCCCGCGGCCGACGAGCGTCGCGTCGGCGCTGCGCAGCCGCTGCGAGATCGCCCGCGCCGCGCGCGCGACGAGCGACGCGTAGAGCGTCGGCCGCTCGCCCGGAAGCGCGCGGACCGCGGCCACGGGGATGGCGAGCAGCCGCGCCGCCTCCAGCACCCGCGCGGTGGTGCCGTGGCGCGAGTCGTCGAGCAGCACGCCTTCGCCGAGCACCTCGCCGGCGCCGAGCGTGACGAGGCGCGTCACGCGGCCACTGCCGTCGGTCTTCTCGATGGCGACGCTTCCCGAGACGACGACGGCGAAGAGCTGCCGCGGCTCACCCTCGTGAAAGATCGTCTCGTCCACCGCGGCATCGATCGCGCGCGCTGCGCGAGCGAGGTACTCGAGATCCGGCTCGGGGAGCCCCTGGAGAAATGCGGTGTGCGCGAGCTGCTCGGCGGGCGAGGATGCCGGTTTCATGGAGAGAAGCTACACGCCCCGCTTGCCGTGAGTGAAGCGGTTCGGGTCCGATCAGCTTCTACCACCAGCCGTTTCCCGCAGAGGCGCGGAGGGGCGGAGAACGGCAACGGCAACAGCAACAACTGGGTGGGATGAAACGGATTCAACGGATGACGCGGATCGCTTGGTGAGGCGTCTCGAGCTCCTTCCACCCGATCGACATCACCCAGCACTGTTGTGGGGCAAGCGGGGCGAGACCATCTCTCCACGCTTGCCCCCAAGCTGTTTCGGCCCGCTGCGAGGAGGGAAGCACCGCCCGGGAGCGATCCGTTCATCCGTGCGATCCGCGTCATCCCACCCAGCTGTTGCAGTTGCCGTTGCCGTTGCTGTTGACGTTGTCGCGAGAGAGACTGGCTGGACCACGGCATCGCGGGCAGATTGTGCGGAGCGCCTCGACCCTTCTCCACCGTCTCAGGAGCACCCGTGTCCATTACTCGTCGCGACTTTCTCGGCACCGGCGCGACTGTCGCCGCTGGCCTCACGCTCGGCCGGAGCGCCGACGCACTCCCGATCGCCGGTGCGGGGCGCGTCGCGTCCGCGGCACCGCCGGTGAAGCCGGTCGTGATCGCGTCAGCCAACGGCATTCGCGGCGTGGCGCGCGCGTACGAGATGATCACGAAGGGCTCGGACACGCTCGACGCGATCATCGCCGGCGTGAACATCCAGGAGCTCGACCCCGAGGACCAGTCGGTGGGACTGGGCGGCCTGCCGAACGCGGACGGCGTGGTGCAGCTCGACGCGAGCTGCATGCACGGGCCGACGAAGCGCGCCGGCGCGGTCGCCGCGCTCGAGGACATCGCGACGCCGTCGCTCGTCGCGAAGGCGGTGATGGATCACACCGACCACATCCTGCTCGTCGGCGCCGGCGCGAAGCGCTTCGCGCTCGAGATGGGGTTCCAGACCCAGAACCTCCTCACCGAGAAGAGCCGCCAGGACTGGCTGCGCTGGCGCTCGCGGTTCAACCCGAACGACAACTGGCTCGACAGCACCGACACGCCGGCGGCGAGCGGGGGGACGCCGACGCGGACGAGCCGGCGCGAGCGCACGCGCGGGAGCGAGGGATGGACGCACGACGGCCTCGAGCTCGCCTACGACGAGCGTGGCGTCCCCTACACCTACGGCACGATCAACATGAACGCCGTCGCGCCTAACGGCGACATCTCGTCGGTGACCACGACGAGCGGGCTCTCGTGGAAGATCCCGGGGCGTGTCGGCGACTCACCGATCATCGGCGCCGGGCAGTACTGCGACAACGAGGTCGGCGCGGCCG
>DATAIN010000319.1:0-2829 GCA_036262635.1 Gemmatimonadaceae bacterium
GATCCTGGACGTCATCCCGGTGATTCCGCCCGACCTGCGGCCCCTCGTGCCGCTCGACGGCGGCCGCTTCGCGACGTCGGACCTGAACGACCTGTACCGCCGCGTCATCAACCGCAACAACCGCCTCAAGAGGCTCCTCGACCTCGGCGCGCCCGAGATCATCGTCAACAACGAGAAGCGGATGCTGCAGGAGGCGGTCGACGCCCTCTTCGACAACGGCCGCCGCGGCCGCGCGGTGACGGGTCCGGGCAACCGGCCCCTCAAGTCGCTCTCGGACATGCTCAAGGGCAAGCAGGGGCGCTTCCGCCAGAACCTGCTCGGAAAGCGCGTGGACTACTCGGGCCGTTCGGTCATCGTCGTCGGTCCCGAGCTCAAGCTGCACCAGTGCGGCCTGCCCAAGCTGATGGCGCTCGAGCTGTTCAAGCCGTTCATCATCCACAAGCTGGTCGAGAAGGGGATCGCCGAGACGGTCAAGCGCGCGAAGAAGATCGTCGAGCGCGAGAGCCCCGAGGTGTACGAGATCCTCGAGGAGATCATCCGCGACCATCCGGTGCTCCTCAACCGCGCGCCGACGCTTCACCGCCTGGGGATCCAGGCGTTCGAGCCGGTGCTCGTCGAGGGGAAGGCGATCCGCATCCACCCGCTCGTCTGCGCGGCGTTCAACGCCGACTTCGACGGGGACCAGATGGCGGTGCACGTGCCGCTGTCGTTCGAGGCGCAGCTCGAGTCGCGCCTGCTGATGCTGTCGTCGAACAACATCCTCAAGCCGTCGGACGGCCGTCCGGTCGCCGAGCCGAGCCAGGACATCGTGCTCGGCTGCTACTTCGCGACGAAGGCGGGCGCCGACTTCGAGGAGAAGGTCAAGTCGGGCAAGCGCTACACGACGGTCGCCGAGGTGGAGACCGCGCTGGCGCAGAAGCGCGTCACCTTCCACACGCCGATCCACTTCTTCGTCGACGACGAGGACGGGTCGCGCTGGGAGGCGACGACGGTCGGCCGCGTGCTGTTCAACGCGATCGTGCCGCGCGAGCTCGGCTTCCAGAACCGCGAGATGAAGAAGAAGGCGCTCTCCGAGCTCGTGTTCGAGAGCTACCGTCAGGCGGGTCTCGCCGCGACGGTGCAGTTCCTCGACCGGCTCAAGGAGTTCGGCTTCGCGCACGCCACGCGCGGCGGCGTCTCGATCGGGATCGAGGACCTCGAGATCCCGGACGAGAAGCGCACGCTGCTCGAGGAGGCGGAGCAGCGCGTCGAGCGCTTCCAGCGCGCGTACAACACGGGCAACATCACGAACGGCGAGCGTTACAACAAGGTCATCGACACCTGGACGCACGCGAACTCGGACATCGCCGACGCGATGGTGAAGACCATGCGCGCGTCGAAGAACGGGTTCAACCCGGTGTTCATGATGTTCGACTCCGGCTCACGCGGCAGCCGCGACCAGATCCGCCAGCTGGCGGGTATGCGCGGACTGATGGCGAAGCCGCAGAAGAAGCTCACCGGCGGCATCGGCGAGATCATCGAGAGTCCGATCAAGTCGAACTTCCGCGAGGGGCTGTCCCCGCTCGAGTACTTCACGTCGACGCACGGCGCCCGCAAGGGTCTCGCCGACACGGCGCTGAAGACCGCGGACGCGGGCTACCTCACGCGCCGCCTCGTGGACGTCGCGCAGGACGTGACGATCACCGAGGAGGATTGCGGCACGATCATGGGCCTCGAGGTCGGCGCGCTGAAGGAAGGCGAGGACGTCATCGAGGCGCTCGGTGAGCGCATCGTCGGCAACTTCGCCGCCGAGGACGTCGAGGATCCGCACGAGACGGACGAGGCGGGGCGGCGGACGCTGCTCGTCGAGGCCGGCCAGCTGATCGACGAGGAGATCGCGCAGACGATCGAGGAGTCGGGGATCGAGACGGTGAAGATCCGCTCGGTGCTGACCTGCGAGGCGAAGCGTGGTCTCTGCCGGATGTGCTACGGCCGCAACCTCGCGACGATGGGCGTCGTCGACATCGGCGAGGCGGTCGGCATCATCGCCGCGCAGTCGATCGGCGAGCCGGGCACGCAGCTGACGCTGCGCACCTTCCACATCGGCGGCACGGCGGCTCGTATCGCCGAGGCCACGGCGCGGAAGAGCAAGGTCGCGGGGAGCATCGAGTACAGCGATCGTCTGATCGCGGTGACGAATCCCCAGGGCCAGCGCATCGTGACGTCGTACGAGGGCGAGATCGTGATCCGGCCGACCGGCGACAAGTCCGGTGCGGTGGGCGCGCGTCTGCAGGTGCCGCTCGGGGCGACGCTGATGGTCGAGGATGGTGCGGAGGTGAAGAAGGACCAGGTGATCTTCACCTGGGACCCCTACACCAACCCGATCATCGCCGACATCGAGGGCACGGTGCGCTTCGTCGAGATCGTCGAGGACGAGTCGGTGTCCGAGGAGCTCGACGAGCTCACCGGGCTGCGCCAGCGCGTCATCATCGAGGATCGCGAAAAGCGGCTGCACCCGCACATCGAGATCTGGCAGGAGAAGGGCGGAAAGGAGAAGCGCGTCCGCGACTTCGTCATCCCGGTCGGCGCGCAGCTGATCGTGGAGGACGGGCAGCGCGTGCACGCCGGCGAGACGATCGCGAAGGTCGGCCGCGAGGCGTACAAGACGCGCGACATCACCGGTGGTCTGCCGCGCGTCGCCGAGCTGTTCGAGGCGCGCCGGCCGAAGGATCCGGCGACCATCTCCGAGATCGACGGGGTCGTCAGCTTCGGCGAGATCAAGCGCGGCAAGCGCGAGATCTTCGTCACGCCGACGACGGTGACGGGCGGTCAGGTCACCGTGGACGAGAC
>DATAIN010000320.1:0-7145 GCA_036262635.1 Gemmatimonadaceae bacterium
CGTGAAGAGCTGCGGAAAGCGGCGGCGCCATCCTCGCGCGAGCGGATCGGTCTCCATGGCGAGCGAGTCCGCGACCAGGCGCACGTGCCCAGTCGTCGCGTTCACGATCGCGGTCGCGACGTGGCGCATGTACGCCTCCTCCACTCCGGCGACTTCGACGCGCGCGCTCAACGGGTAGTCAGGGGCGGTCGAATACAGATCGACGAGCCAGAGGAGCGTGTCGCCGGCGAGGGCGGGGGTCACTCGCGATCCGCGCTCGAACACCGGCGCGACCGCGTCGACCACGTCGAGCACCGCGCGGTGCGCGACGAGTCGCGGCGCGGGGTGCGGGAGATCCTGGGTGAGGAGCCGGAAGTTCTGGAGCGCCCAGGCGGGAACGAGCCGTCCGGCGCCGTCGCCCATCGGAACCCCGACGATGCGACCCACGCTGTCGGCGACGATCGCATAGCCGTCGCCGGAATCGGTGACTACGACGGGCTGCAGGGAGAGCCACTCCGCAGTCGGAGCACCGCGCGCGTCGACCATCACCGGGTTGCCGCGATCGTCGGCGCGAGAGAGCGAGAAGAACTGCGCACCCCAATCGTCGGCGGTGGCGGCCGACCCGCGCGCGACCGCGAGCGCGGCAAGCTCGCCACTCGGCAGCGCACGAACACCGAAGCTCGACGCGAGCTCGGTCCCGCGGGTGCGTTCCACCGAATGGCGAAGCGCGGTCAGATCCCAGCTTGGTGTCCCGCGAGCAAGATCGATCGATAGCCACGTCGAATCATGTCCCGCCGAGAGCTGCTCGAGGGCGAAGGCGCGGCGGGTGTACGCCGCGCGCGTCGCGAGATACGGCCGCTCGCGGACGACGGGATCCTGCTGGCCGGCGAGTCGGCGCGATAGCGCGGGCGCGAGCTGATGGAGCAGGAGTGAGAGGAGGAGCAGCGCACTGACCGTGGCGAACGCCGCGCGGAGCTGCCCCGCCCATCCGGTCCACGCGAGAGCAAGCGCGCCGGCGAGGGTCAGAATCGAGAGGAGGACATTCGCCGGGACGAGCACGCGATGATCGACGTAGGAGAACTCTCCCATCGATCCGCTGCCGTCACCGAGAAGCGTGAACGCGTCGAGGCGGTAGCTCCAGGCGAGCAGGATGAGGAGCAGCGCGCCAAGGATGCTGAGATGGCGGCGCACGTACTGCGACACCCGCAGCGTCCCGCGCTCCCAGCGCAGGCTCGGCGTCAACGCGTAGAGGAAGACGACCACCGCCGTGATGAGCAGCGTCGCGAGGAGCGCCCAGAGATACAACCCGCGCTCGAGCGGGAGCCAGTGTGCGAAGAAGCCGAGATCGCGCTGGAAGTACGGGTCGCTCTCGTTGAAGGGGTCGCTGTAGGCGAAGCGCGCGACGGGCACCCAGTCGAGCTGCGTCAGCGCGGCGCCGAGCAGCAGCGAGAGGAGAATCGTCCCGATGAGGAGGTAGCGCGGTGGCACCTCCTCCCCGATCTCGAGATTCGCGACGCGGCGCGGCAGCACGAGCGAGACGACCGACGCGCGCACCGCATAGAGGTTCAGAAACGCGAAGACCGATCCGAGCGCCGCGGTCAGCGTGCCGACGAGCAGCATGATCATCGCGCGGGAGCGCCACACCGCGCCCGCGCCGAGCGCCGTGTACCATTGGTAGTCGAGCACGGCGGCGGCGAGGCCGCGGCCGAGCAGCAGGAGGAGCGCCGCGACCAGAACGACGAGGACGAGTCGCCGGCGCCCGCTCATCGCGTCAGACGGTGACGCCCTGGCCGCGGAGCCAGCCTTCCATCTCGTCGCGGATCGCCTGCAGGCGCTCCTTCGAGCGCGCCTCGTAGCGCGTGACGAGAATCGGCTGGGTGTTCGACGCGCGGATCAGTCCCCACCCGTCGCCGAAGAGCACGCGCGCACCATCCACACCGACGACTTCCCGCGTGGACTTGAAGTGCTTCACGGCGCGATCGACGATCGCGAACTTCTGCTCCTCGGGAACGTCGACGCGAATCTCGGGTGTGGATACGAACTTCGGCACGTCGCCCAGCAGCTGGCTCACCGACTCGCCTGAATCCGCGACGATGCGGAGGAAGCGCGCCGCGCCGTAGAGCGCGTCGTCGTGGCCGTAGAATCCTTCCGCGAAGAACATGTGCCCCGACATCTCGCCGGCGATCGGCGCCGAGAGCTCGCGCATCTTGTCCTTGATCAGCGAGTGCCCCGTCTTCCACATCACCGGCTTTCCGCCGGCGCGCGTGATCTCGTCGGGGAGCGCCTGCGAGCACTTCACGTCGAAGATGATCGGCTGCCCCTTTCCCGTGCGCGCGAGGACGTCGCGCGCGTAGAGGATCAGGACGTGATCGCCCCAGACGACGTCGCCGCGATCGTCGATCACGCCGATGCGGTCGGCGTCACCGTCGAAGGCGATGCCGAGGTCGAGCCGCTTCGACTTCACCGCGGCGATGATGTCCTCGAGATTCTCCTCGACGGTCGGATCCGGGTGATGATTCGGAAAGGTGCCGTCGCTCTCGCAGAAGAGCGGGACCTGCCGGACGCCGAGCCGGTCGAAGAGCTTTCCGGCGACGAGAGCGCCCGCTCCATTGCCGCAGTCGACGGCGACGTTCAGGGGACGCGAGATGCGGCCGACCTTTGCGACCACGTCGTCGACGTAGCGCCCGATGACGGAGTCGTCGGAGCGGACGACGCCCTTCCCCTGAGGCGACACTCCCCGTTGGTGGATCGCGAACAGCTCCTGGATCTCCGCGCCGTGCATCGACTGCGTGCCGAGACAGAGCTTGAAGCCGTTGTACTCGGAAGGATTGTGCGAGCCCGTGATCTGGATCCCGCCGACCACCGGCAGGTGATGCAGCGACCAGTAGACGAGCGGCGTCGGAACGACACCGATGTCGATGACGTCGAGTCCCTGCCCGACGATCCCGGCGACGAGCGCATCGCGCAGCTTCGTTCCACTCGGGCGGTTGTCTCGGCCGACCGCAACGGCACCCTTGACGCCGCGCTGGCGCAGATACGCGCCGTAGGCACCGCCGATGGCACCTGCCGCCTCGGTGGTGAGATCGCGGTCGACGATTCCGCGAATGTCGTACTGACGAAAGATTCCGGGCGAGACTGCCATGCGGTGCACGTGCGAGGATGGCTGGTGAAGAAACGGAGCGGGGCCGCATCGGCGGCCCCGCTCGTGCTACCGGCCCGCTGGTGGCGAGACCGGCAGCGGGACTGCGCTGCTCGGTGGCTGAACCGCGAACGCGCTGAGCGGCGCGCTGCCGCGTGTCACGCGCGCGAGCCGCTCGGGAAAGATTCCGAGCGCAAGCAGAAGGATCGCCGACGCGGCGATGACGAAGCGCGTGAGCCCGCGCGCACGCGCCGGGATCATCGCGCCCGCGACCCGCGGCCGCATGAACATGACCATCACCACGTACAGGTAGTAGCCCGCCGAGACGACGCTCGCGAGGACCAGCACGACGGCGAGCTTCCAGTGCGGCGACGGGGCCTGCAACGCGGCCTTGATGATATACCACTTCGCGAAGAAACCGGCGCCCCCGAAGACGGGGAAGCCGAGCAGCGCGAGCATGAACACCGCCATCGCGACGGCGAGCCAGGGTCGCACCGTCCACAATCCCGCGTAGCCGTCCACGTCGAGCGAGCGCTCCCCTGCCTCACCGAGTGCGACGACCACGGCGAAGGAGCCGAGCGTGGCGATGGTGTAGACGAGGACGTAGAAGAGGAACGCCTCGGATCCCGCCGGGGAGTTCACGGTGGCCGCGACGAGCAGGTAGCCGGCGTGCGCGATGCTCGAGTAGGCGAGCAGGCGCTTGAGATTCCGCTGGCGGAGCGCGACGACGTTCCCGACGACCATCGTGATCGCAGCGAGCCACCAGAGCGCATTGTGCCAGCTCACATACACGGGCGTGAACGCCTCGTACCAGATCCGCAGGAACGCGGTGAACGCGGCAGCCTTCACCGCGGCCGCCATGTACGCGGTGATCGGCGTCGGCGCACCTTCGTAGACGTCGGGGGCCCACATGTGGAAGGGCGCAGCGGCCACCTTGAACCCGAAGCCGACGAGCATCAGCGCGATGCCGGTGAGCAGCAGCGCGCTTCCGCCGAGCCCGTACTGCAGCACACGATCGCCGATCGTCGCGATGTTCGTCGCGCCCGTCGCGCCGTAGACCAGCGCCATCCCGTAGAGCAGGAACGCGGTCGAGAACGCGCCGAGCAGGAAGTACTTCAGCGCGCTCTCGGCGGCGCGCGGGCTGCGGCGGTTCATCCCGGCGAGCACGTACGTCGCCACCGACATCGTCTCGATGCCGAGGAACACGACCATCAGGTCGCGGGACGCGGCGAGCAGCATCATCCCGGACGTCGCGAGGAGGACGAGCACGTGTGCCTCCGGCGCCACGATGCCCTCGCGCTCGTTGTAGTCCATCGAGAGCATGATCGTGCCGATCGTGCCGAGGATGAGCACGAGGTCGGCGATCCAACGGAAGCGGTCGACCGCGACCGGGCCCGCGAGCGCAGTGACGTTGCGGAGCATGAACCAGCCGATGACGGCCGCGGTGAGCACGAGCAGTCCGATGCACGCGGCGCCGATCGTCCGCTGATGACGCACGCCTTCGGGGCGCCACGCGGCCCAGAGGAGCAGGATCATCGAGCCGCCCATCAGGATGAGATCGGGCAGCAGCGCAAAGCTGAGCTGGGAGGGGACCGAGAGATCGAGTGGATTCATGGGATCACTGTCCCCCGACGCTGGCGACGCTCGACGCCGAGCCCGCGGACACCTGCGTCACGAGCTGCTCGGCGGATGCCTCCATGCGTCGCAGCACCGGCGCGGGATAGATCCCGAGCCAGAGAATCACCGCGACGAGCGGCACCATGAGCGCGAGCTCGCGCGCGTTGAGATCCGGAATGTGCTCGTTCTCCGGCTTGTCGAGCGCGTTGAAGAGAATCCGCTGGATCGCCCAGAGCAGGTACGCCGCGGCGAAGATCACGCCCAGCGCGGCGAGCGTCGCGAGATACGGCGAGGTCTGGAAGGAACCGATGAGCACGAGGAACTCGCCGACGAAGCCATTGGTGCCCGGGAGGCCGATGGAGCTGAGCGAGACGAAGGTGAGCAGCGCGGCGAAGAGCGGCACGACGCGCGCGATGCCGCCGTAGGCGGCGATGTCGCGCGTGTGGCGACGCTCGTAGATCATGCCGATCAGAAGGAACAGCGCGCCGGTCGAGATGCCGTGGTTGATCATGATCATCAGCGCGCCCTGGATGCTCTGCGTCGTCAGGGCGAAGATGCCGAGCATCACGAAGCCGAGGTGGCTCACCGACGAGTAGGCGACGAGCTTCTTGAAGTCGGGCTGCACCATCGCGACGAGCGCGCCGTAGAGCACCCCGATCGTTCCGAGGACGAGGAAGGTCGTCCGCACCGCGGGATGCATCGCCGCGTCCGGGAACAACGGAAGCGCGAAGCGAAGGAATCCGTACGTCCCCATCTTCAGCATGATCCCGGCGAGGATCACCGAGCCCGCCGTCGGCGCCTCGACGTGCGCGTCAGGCAGCCAGGTATGGAAGGGGAACATCGGGACCTTGATCGCGAAGGCGAGCGAGAAGGCCAGGAACATCAGGAGCGATGCGGGAACGACCGCGCCGAAGAGCGTCGTGTAACCACCCGACCCTGCCATCCGGCGGATCGACTCGTACGCGAAGTCCGGTCCCTGCGGACCGCCGGCCTTGAGGCCGAGGTACACGATCGCCACCAGCATCAGCAGCGAGCCGACCATCGTGTAGATGAAGAACTTCATCGTCGCGTAGATGCGCCGCTCCCCGCCCCAGATGCCGATGATGAAGTACATCGGCACGAGCATCATCTCCCACATCACGTAGAAGAGGAACATGTCGCGCGCGACGAACACGCCCAGCATCCCCGTCGTCAGCAGGAGGAGGAGCGCATAGTAGCTGTGGCGCTTCACCCGGATGCTGGTCCAGCTTCCGAGCACCGCGAGCGGCATGAGGAAGGTGGTGAGCAGCACCATCATCAGGGAGATCCCGTCGATCCCGAGCGCGAAGCGCACCCCCCAGGACGGAATCCAGGTCAGGTCGAGGGTCGCCTGCATCGCCGGCGTCGTCGGGTCGTACGACCACCAGAGCCCGAGCGAGACGATGAATTCGATGATGAACGCCCAGAGCGCGATCTGTCGCGGCGCACCCGATGCGCGATCGCGCGCGTCGTTGTCGCCGAGCATCGCGCCGTGCACCCAGATCCCGATCGCGGCCAGCGTCGGGATCACGAGCAGGGCGAGGAGAACCCAGCTGTCGTAGCCGATGGAGTCGAGTAGCTCGCGCATCGAGTTAGCGGATGGTGAAAGCGCCGATGACCGCGAGCACGCCGATCACGAGAACCCAGGCGTACGTCCCGACCTGCCCCGTCTGCATCCAGGACCCGAAGGCGCCGAACGCGCGCGCCACCTTCGCCGATCCGTTGACGAAGAGGTTGTCGATGATCCCCTGGTCGATCCCCTTCCAGAGCACGCCGCGCGAGATGCCGACCGTCGGGCGGACGACCACGCGATCGTAGCCCTCGTCGACGTAGTACTTGTTGACGAGCACGCGCTCGAACCCTTCCTCTTCCGGAGCCTGCGCCTTCGGGACGAGCCGCGCCGGCCTGAGCCGGAGCACCGCGATCAGGATGCCCACCACCGCGATCGCGACCGCCGACCCGACGAGCGCGAGCTCGGTGTTGTGCGCCGCCTCGGGCGCGACGCCATTCGTCACGCGCAGCGTGCTCTCGCCGACCACCGGCTCCAGCCAGCGATCGAGCGCGCCGACCGGACCGAGGAACGACGTGAGCGCGGGCAGATTGAGCCAGCCGCCGAACGCGCTGAGAACGCCGAGCACGAGCAGCGGAGCGGTCATGATCCACGGCGCTTCGTGCAGATAGCCGCGCTCGTTCTCCCCCGTCCGGTTCGGGCCGTGGAAGGTGTAGAGCATCATCCGCGTCATGTAGATCGCCGTCAGCAGCGCCGCGGCGAGACCCAGCGCATATGCCGCGTAGAGGATCCACGTCCCCGGAAGACCGAGCCAGCGCGCGTCGGCGAGGGTCGATCCGTGCGTCCGCAGGAAGACCGAGCCGAGGATCTCGTCCTTCGAGA
>DATAIN010000321.1:0-2748 GCA_036262635.1 Gemmatimonadaceae bacterium
ACCCCGCGTGATGTGAAGCCCATGGCGACCGAACCCCTCGTCAGCGTCGAGCCGGCGGAGCCTCCCGACGTCAGCATCGGCACTCGCGCGTGGTGGCCGATCGTCGGCTCTGGCATCGCGATGCTCACCAACGTGAGCCTCGGCTACGATCTCGCCGAATGGAGCTGCCTCGATCGATCGCGGTGGGCGATGCACACGACGGCTGGCATCGCGTTCCTGGTCTGCCTCGCGCTGTGGTTCCTCGCGCGGACTGCGCGGCGGCGCCTACCCGAGCGCGCCGAGGAGCGCGCCGGCGCGGGCTCCCTCGAGCGGGCGAGATTCCTCGCACTACTTGGCGAAGCGGCGAGCCTGTTCTTCGCGCTCATGATCGTCGCGCAGTGGACCGCGATCCCGACGCTGCACCCATGCGCCGGCACCTGATCGCGCTGCTGGCGCTGCTCGCGCCGCGGGCGCTGCATGCACACGCGGGGCAGCCGCCGGCTCCGCACGATCTCTGGGGCGCCTGGGAGCTGGACCCCGGCGTGGTGTTCGCCCTCGGGGTCCTCGCCCTGCTCTATGCGATGGGAGCCTGGCGTGTGCCGCGCGGACCGCGATGGAGTCGTCGGCTCGCGTGCTTCGTTGCTGCCTGGCTCGTGCTCGTCGTCGCTCTGATCTCTCCGCTGCACGCCCTCGGCGGCGCGCTCTTCAGCGCGCACATGGCACAGCACGAGCTGCTCGTGACCGCGGCCGCGCCACTGCTCGTCCTCGCGAGGCCGGGGCTGACCACCATGTGGTCATTGCCTGCACGCGCGCGCCGCCGGGTGGGGATCTGGCTGCGCGACAGCGGCGCAACACGCGCTGGCACGCTGCTCGTGAGCCCCCTGGTCGCGTGGGTGCTCCACGCCGCGGCGTTGTGGCTCTGGCACCTTCCCGGGCCCTATCAGGCGACCCTTCGCAACGACGGGGTCCACGCGCTGCAGCACCTGTCGTTCTTCGCGTCGGCGCTGCTCTTCTGGTGGAGCGTCATCGACGGCGCGCGCGTGAGGCGCGGGGTCGCTCTCGTATCGCTGTTCACGACGATGCTCCATACCGGAGCACTCGGCGTCGTCCTGGCGTTCGCGGAGCGCCTCTGGTACCCCGCCTACGCGACGACCACGGTTGCGTGGGGGCTGACACCGCTCGAGGATCAGCAGATGGGAGGCCTGATCATGTGGATTCCCGGGGGTGTTGCGTATCTGGTGGCGGCCCTCGCGGTGATCTGGCGTGCGCTTCGCGAGCGCGAGAGCCACGCACACCGCTGGGTTCCCCAGGCCGCCGCGCTGGCGCTGGTCATGATCGCCGCCGCCGCATGCGACCGGCACGACGACACGCTCCCCGCCCTCGTCGGTGGCGACGCCAGCCACGGCCGCGAGCTCATCCGCCGTTATGGTTGCGGAAGCTGCCACACGATTCCCGGAGTGCGGGGCGCGAACGCGCTCGTCGGTCCGCCCCTTGCCGGCATCGCGCGCCGCGTCTACGTCGGCGGCGTCGTGACCAACACGCCCGCCAACCTGGTGCAGTGGATCCAGGACCCGAAGTCGATCGACGACAAGACCGCCATGCCTGACGTCGGAGTCACCCGCGCCGATGCGATCGACATCGCGAGCTACCTGTACACGCTGAAGTGAGCGCGACCGACGAAGAGGCTGCCGACCTCGAGCCCGGGCTCGAGAAGAAGGCCGAGGAAGAGCAGTCGCTCGACGCGAAGACGACGCACGAGGTCATCCGCCGCGAAGGCGTGCGCGAGCTCGGGCGTTCGCCGAGCGCGCTCGCCTGGTCCGGGCTCGGTGCCGGCCTGACGATGGGTTTTTCGTTCGTCGGTGAGGCGCTGCTGCACGCCGGGATGCCGGCCACGACCTGGCGGCCGCTCGTCGCCAAGCTCGGCTACTCGTTCGGCTTTCTCATGGTGATCCTCGGCAGCCAGCAGCTCTTCACCGAGAACACCCTGACGCCGGTCGTGCCGTATCTGGCGGCGAGGACGCGCGAGAAGTTCAAGCTGATGGTCCGCCTCTGGGGAGTGGTCCTCCTCACCAACGTGATCGGGACGATCCTCTTTGCGTGGGCGCTCGCGCACCTCGAAGTGTTTTCTCCCGAAGTGCGTCATTCGCTCCACTCGATCGCCACCGAGGCACTGGCGCCCCGGCCGGCGGCGATCTTCGTGCGCGGCATCTTCGCGGGATGGCTCATCGCGATGCTGGTGTGGATGCTCCCCGCCGGCGACCCGAACAAGGTCCTCGTCATCGTCATCATGACGTGGATCATCGGCGCCGCCGGTCTGGCGCACATCATCGCCGGATCGGTGGAGGCGTCCTACCTCGTCTGGCTGGGCGACCGCGGGGCGGGGGACGCCTTCGTGAACTGGTTCCTTCCCACGCTCGCCGGCAACATGCTGGGCGGCATCGGCCTCGTGGCCCTGCTCAACCACAAGCAGGCGACGTCGGGCAAGTGATCGCGGTACACACGGGCCGCCCATGTGCACCGCCGACACGTGCTACTGGACGGTCACCTTCCCGGTCATTGCGGTGTGCACGAGGCAGTGGTAGGGGTAGTCTCCGGCGGTCGCGAACGCCCGTGAGTATGTCCCTTCCGCCTTCGTGGTCGAGCCGCCGCTCCCGTCGTTGAACGTCACGCTGTGCGAGACGCAGGTCGCGGGACCTCCGTAGCCGTCGCTGGTGCAGGAGTCCCACGTCCAGGTCACCGTCGTTCCCGCGCCGACCGAGATGTTTGCCG
>DATAIN010000322.1:0-2536 GCA_036262635.1 Gemmatimonadaceae bacterium
GGGCGAGGTCGTCGTCGCCGCCTTCCGGACCTACGGCGAGACCATCCACTCGCTCGTCGAGCGGAAGAACTACCGCGGCCTCTTCATGCCCGGCTTCGTGCCCACCAGGCCGTACTTTCAGCCGCCGTCGGTCGGTCTCAAGTACGTGGACCACTGCGTGGGCAACGTCGAGCTCGGGAAGATGAACGTGTGGGTGGAGTTCTACGCGCACGTCATGGGCTTCCGGAACCTCCTCACCTTCGACGACGAGGACATCTCCACCGAGTACTCCTCGCTCATGTCGAAGGTCATGGCGAACGGGAACGACCGTATCAAGTTCCCGATCAACGAGCCGGCGAAGGGGAAGAAGAAGTCGCAGATCGACGAGTACCTGGAGTTCTACGGCGGCCCCGGGGTGCAGCACATGGCGCTCGCCACCGACGACATCGTGCAGACGGTGACGATGCTCCGCGACCGCGGCGTCGAGTTCCTCGCCGCGCCGACGAGCTACTACGCCGACCTCCAGAAGCGCGTCGGCAAGATCGACGAGCCCCTCGACGTCCTGGCGTCGCTCGGCATCCTCGTCGATCGCGACCCGGACGGCTATCTGCTGCAGATCTTCACCAAGCCCGTCGAGGATCGCCCGACGGTGTTCTACGAGATCATCCAGCGGAAGGGCGCGAAGAGCTTCGGGAAGGGCAACTTCAAGGCTCTGTTCGAGGCGATCGAGCTGGAGCAGGCGAAGCGCGGGAATCTATAGACTTCCGGGCTTACACTCTCCGCCAAGGATGCTCGTCTCGTTCGTGCGGCCGGGTGGCGGCGTGGCGTGCGTAGGGCTGCTCTCGCCTGACGGCGGCCGCGTCGCCGACCTGACGGCGATCGGGATGGAGGACGTGTACGCGGCGCTCCCGCGCGTCGCGCAGCTCGAGAAGCTTCAGAAGCATCTGACGCTCACCGCGGGGGCGGTGGTGTATCCGGTGGGGAACGTACGGCTGCTCGCGCCGGTGCCGTATGCGCGGCTCGTGCGGGATCAGTCGAGCGTGCCGGCGGGAGCGCCCGAAGAGCCGGAGCTCGCGTTCGCCGATCCGCGCGAGATCGCCGGACCGGGTGCGCATCTCACCGTCGGCGCGGACGAGCTGCTGGTCGTCGGGATCGCCGCCGCGATCGGGACGGGGGGACGCGACCTCGCCGCGAAAACCGCGGCGTCACACATCGCGGGGGTGACGCTCTTCGCCGAGTGGCGCGGCAGCGGCGCTCCGGTGGATGCCGCGGGCGACCGGCTCGTCGTCGGGCCGGCGCTGGCGCCGCTGGCCGCGCTCGACGACGAGAACGCGATCGTCGTGACCGTGCCGCACGAGAGCACGCGCCACGTCGCGCTCACCGGCGTCCGCTCGCTCCTCACCGCGGCGGTGCGCGCGGCGTCGCGGCGCTACACGCTGCGCGCCGGGGATCTGTTCCTGCACGACGTCGGGGTGGTGGAGGCGCCGCTCAGCGCCGGCGAGGCCGCCGAGATCGTCATCGAGGGACCATCGGGAGCGCTGTCGCACGTCGCGACGCGCGCCATCTAGCTTTCGAGGAACGCAGCCATGCCGATCTATCACACGTTAGGCAGGATCCCCCGCAAGCGGCACATCGCCTTCCGCAAGCCGGACGGCGGGATCTACGCCGAGCAGCTCGTCGGGCACGAGGGGTTCACCGGGACGTCGGCGCTCCTCTACCACGTCTATCCGCCGACGACCATCAGCGCGGTGCGCCGCGTGAAGGAGACGCCCTTCGAGGCCGATCCCGACCAGACGCTGCGCCATCGCCACTTCCGCACCTCGCAGGTGAAGCCCGGCGGGAGCGCGACGCTCGACCGCATCCCCCTGCTCTTCAACGCCGACGTCGCGATGCTCTACGTCGAGCCGGACAAGGCGGACAGGCACTTCTACCGCAACGCGCAGGCGGACGAGCTGGTGTACGTCGCGAAGGGGAAGGGAACGCTGCACACGCAATACGGCGACCTCCCCTTCAGCGAGGGTGACTACCTCGTCATCCATCGCGGGATCATGCATCAGTACGACTTCGCCAAGGGCGCCGACCAGCCGAAGCTGCTCATCATGGAGAGCCGCGGCCACGTCCGCTGGCCGAAGCGCTACCGCAACGAGTTCGGCCAGCTCATCGAGGGCGCGCCCTACTCCGAGCGCGACATCCGCCGCCCGACGAACCTCGTCACCCACGACGATAAGGGCGACTTCTCGGTGTACGTGAAGCAGTACGACGGGATCAACGAGCTCATTCTCGATCACCATCCCTTCGACGTCGTGGGCTGGGACGGCTACTTCTATCCGTGGGCGTTCAACATCCGCGACTTCGAGCCGATCGTCGGTCGCGTGCACCAGCCGCCCCCGGTGCATCAGACCTTCCAGGGCGACGGCTTCGTCGTCTGCTCCTTCTGCCCGCGGCCGTACGACTTCGATCCCGAGGCGGTGCCCGCGCCGTACAACCACAGCAACGTGGACTCGGACGAGGTGCTGTACTACGCGTCGAGCGAGTTCATGTCGCGGAAGGGGATCGA
>DATAIN010000323.1:0-1634 GCA_036262635.1 Gemmatimonadaceae bacterium
GTGGTGTTCGAGTAGCAGCTGCCACCCGGCGCCGAGATGTCGAGGCCCGCGCCCTGGTTCGAGTACGGGGCGAGCTTGTCGGCCCACGTCGTCGCCGCGACCGAGATCGCGTTCGCGTCGCACGCCGGGCAGCTGACCGTCGTCGTGCCGTCGTTGCCGGCCGACGCGATGACGATCGCGTTCTTGCTCGTCGCGTAGGCGATCGCGTCCTTCTCCGCCTGCGACTCGCTCGCGCCGCCGAGGCTCATGTTCATCGCGACGACGCCGAAGTCGGCGGCGGCGCGGATCGCGCTGACGATCGCGCTCGTCGGGCAGCCGCGCTGGCCGCAGACGCGCTGCACGTACACCTTCACGTGCGCGCCCGCGCCCGAGACGCCGGCGATGCCGACCGTGTTGCCGATCATCGTGCCGGTGGTGTGCGTCCCGTGACCGTCGGTATCGCTCGGATCGTTGTCGTTCGCGTACCAGTCGGTGCCCGCGATGAGGCGCGAGGTGCCGTCGGCGTTCTTGAACTCGGGGTGCGTGAAGTCGACGCCGGTGTCGATCGAGCCGACGACGACGTCGGCGCCGCCCGCCGCGTAGCCCTCGATGTTGTCCTCGTCCGCGTCGGCGATCGATGCATACGACGACGAGAGCGGCTTGCCCTTATTCGCGCCGCTCGAGTAGAGCATGTTCAGCCCGCCCGGGTTGTAGAACGCCCAGAGGCGCGAGTCGATGGTCGTCGGCTGGCGGAGGTAGTTCGGCTCGGCGTAGCGGACGCGCGGATCCTTCGCGAGCTGGCGGGCCATCGCGCGCTCGCCGCCTTCCGAGGTGCGCATGATCGTGAACGAGCCGCGCCAGCCGCTGGCGACGGCCTGCACGCCGTTCGTCGCGGCGACCTCGCCGGGGCTGACGCCCGCGTTGAGCGCGACGATGACCTCGCCGGGGACGACCTGTTCGGGCGCCGACGTGCGAAGTCCGGTGGGAACGCCGAGGACTTCGCTCTGCGGCGGGGAGACCATGTCGGTCGAGCATGCGGCGACTGCGAGCGCGGCCAGAGCGGCCGCGCCGGCGTGAACGTACCGGGCCATCGGTTACCTCCTCGGGGACACGACGTGCCGTCTCACACCAGGTGAGGCGGCGGGGAAACCCATCGACCGCATCGGTGCGATCGACGAGCAACAAATCGCTCTCCGGCTCGGCGTGGGAGTCAGCCGAGTCGTTGGTAGTCCGGGTCGTTCACTGCTTTGGGAGGCCGGCGTCGGCCGTTAGGCACGCCGGGTGGGCTGGCGTGCTCCAGATGTTTATACGCGCCCGATTCCGGACGCAAGGGGGGTGGGCGATCCTGAGAATCCTGCAATGAAGCGGGGTGTTCGTCGCGCTCTTCGGGCGACGAGAGATCATGCGAAACCGCGTCTGGAGACGAGAGTGACCTCGAGGTTCGATGGGAGACGAGAGGAGGATGCGCGATGAGAGAGGAGGCAAGCCGCCCCTCTACCCCTCTCCAAGCTCCCATCCTCCTCTCGTCGACGCTCGCCGTCAGCTCGCGGTCTCTCCGGTCTCCCGTCGCGGTTTCGCAGGGTCTCCGCTCGTCGATGGAAGACTCCACCGCGAGAAGACCCGCCTAACGCTCCGGCGAGGTCCTGTCGATCGTC
>DATAIN010000324.1:0-2034 GCA_036262635.1 Gemmatimonadaceae bacterium
ATGGCGCAGGCGCTCGTCACCGCTGCCGCACACGTGTTGCTGCTGTACGCGCATACCTTCGGCATCGTCTACAGCGCGGCGATCGGCATCGCGCTGCTCCTCGACGACGTGCGGCGAGGGCGTCGTCGCTGGGCGCCGTACCTCGCGATCGCCTCTGCCTGGCTTCTCTTCGCGCCGTGGATCGCCTTCCTGCTCGAGCAGGCGAGGATGGCACAGCCGAACGCCTGGTTTCCCGTACCCTCGCTCCGCCGCTTCACGGGAGTCATGGAACGACTGACGTCGTCTCTCTCCTACGCGGCGATCGTCGCCGCAGCGGCGCTGCTGCTGGGTCGGTGGCGCCGCCGGGAACCCGAAGGCAGGGCCGACTCGGGAGTCGTGTTCCTCGTCCTGCTCGGGACGGCGGTCGTCCTCGTCGCCCCGGTCGTCTTCCTCGAGTCACGACTCGCGAAGCCGGTGTTCGTCGACCGGTATGTCCTGCCCAGCGCGTTAGGCTTCCCGCTCCTCGTGGCACCCGCGCTCGACGTGATCGGCCGGCGACTCGCTTGGCGGCGATGGCGCCCTGCGCTCTGGGTGCTGTTCGCGACACTCTGCATCGCCAGCGTCGTCCGCGGCGCCCGCACGGACCGCCAACAGCGTCCCATGATCACCGCGGCCAGCGAGGGAGCGCACGGCCTGCCGGTCGTCGTGGAATCGGCGTTCGAATTCGTCGAGCTGGATCAGTACCGGGAGCCTGGTGAGCGATACCTCTACCCGCTGGACTGGCGTCTCGCCGTGGACGGCTCGAGCGCGCCGGGATCAGTGCAGGAATACAAGCTCATGGCGCTGTGGCGGAACGCGGGTTATGTCGGAGCCGAGGTCGCCGACGGAGCTGCGATCCTCTGTCGGACACCGCGGTTCCTCGTTCTGGAGTCGGCCGGGCGGCCATGGTTCGAGCGGCGTGTTCGTGCGGACTCGCTCTGGACGATCTCCGGAACCGACGCGACCCGCGACACTCGTCGCCTGTGGCTCGTGAGCCGGCGCGGTCCGCTCCCCGAGTGCACGGCGTCGGAGGCTCTGCCATCCGTTCATCCATCCGTCGCGCGCGCGCCGCAGCACTGACGCCGCTGGCGTTCCGGGACTCGTCCTTCACCTTCCATTCGTGCGCAAGCTCATTCGCCGGCTCGCCGGCCCCTGCGACCAGCGCGACGCGCTCGGGATCGCACTCGGATGCCTGTCCCTGCTGCTGGCATGCGTCCTTGCGACCCGGCGTAACCCGTACTTCTGGTACGACGAGGTGGCGACGGCGACCCTGGTTCGCGATCCGTCGGTCACCCACATGCTCGGCGCCATCGTCCGCGGTGCGGAGAACAACCCGCCACTCTACCAACTGGCATTGCGCGGCTGGATAGCCATCTTCGGCGACACGGCGCTCTCGATGCGACTGCCGTCCGCCTTGTGCGCGAGCGTGGCGCTGGCGATCGCGTGGCGGACACTCCGGCGGTGGTACTCGACGGCCGCGGTCTCCCTCGGCATCGGTGTCGGCATCCTTGGCTCGATCACCATCATCGACCAGGTGGCGCAGGCGCGCTCCTACGGGTTCTTCCTGCTCGCTGCCGCGAGTGCCTTCGCCGCGACGGTGAGCGCGATGCGCAGCGATCGGACAGCACGCGCGTCATTGCTGCTGCTCTTCCTGACCCATCTCTTTCTCGTCTACTCGCACACGCTCGGTCTCGCGTCGAGCGGCTCGCTGCTGGCAGCGGCGGTGGTGGTGGATGCCTGGCGCGGGCGGCTGCGGCCCCTGTCGTATGGCGCGGTCGTCGCCGCGTGGCCGCTGTTCGCGCCCTGGGTGCCCACTCTGCTCCGGCAGGGGAAGATCGCGACGCCCCGCAATTGGCTCCTTCCGCCGGATCGCGAGGCCTTTTTCGCGGTCCTCGGCGCGCAGACCCGGCTGCTGCCCATCGCCCTGGTGGTAGTCGCCGTCGCATCGACGCTGTCGCTCGTTCGCGGAGCGGCGCCGGTCGAGGACGCCGCTGCCGTCGATGTGTCGGATGAGCG
>DATAIN010000325.1:0-5485 GCA_036262635.1 Gemmatimonadaceae bacterium
TGAAGAACGCGCGCTGCTCGGCGACGGACATGGCGGGAATATACCTCCCCGCCGGCGGGCCCCGCGTCCCCCCGGACTAGCGTCCGGTGTAGTTCACCAGCCGCAGCTCGGCGGCGGCGAAGTGCCGCGGCGCCTGCTCGGCGGCGAGCACCGCGGGCCAGACGCCGATCCCGGTCGACGCGGTCGCGACCATCGTGCTCGGCGCGATCGACGACGAAAGCGGATCCGACTCGATCGTCGGCAGCGAGGCGACCACCGGCGGCAGCACGATGTCGCGCGGAGTCTCGCCCGACGCATGCATCACGAGGAACGCGAGCAGACTCGCCGCGGCGACGCCGGTGGCGAGAGCGGCGAAGGCGCCGGGCCGCGACCGGAAGAATCCATGGTCGACGACTGGCGCCTCGTGCTTCAGAGCCTCGAGCCGGGCCTGGAGCCGCTCCGAGAAATCAGGAGAGGGCTCGATCTCGGGTACGTTGCGGACCACGAGCAGCGCACGGCGCACCAGGGTGTCGTGATGCGAGCAGCGCTCGCACTCGAGCAGATGGCGCTGCATCCGCACCAGGTCGATCCCCGGCAGCAGATCGTCGACGAACGCGACGTGATTGCGGCGAAACTCTCGGCAGTCCATGTGTGCTAGGGGTACCCTCCGGCCCGGGGGAGGTTCCTGGCAATAACCTGACGTTGGACTGCGGGGGGCGGTAGGGGCAATGCGCTGGGCTGGAAGCTGTGGGCCGGGAGCAACCGCGGAAAAAGCGAACCGCGGTTGGGGACGCTCCCCAACCGCGGTCTCAGTTCCGCCGTCGCTCACAGCTTCCAGCTTCCAGCCAGCAGCCCTACCCGAGCGACGGCTCGATGATCTCCGCGAACGCGTTCCGCGCCCGGTTCAGCCGCGACTTGACCGTGCCGAGGTTGCACTCCGTGATCTCGGCGATCTCCTCGTACGACTTCCCCTCGAGCTCGCGTAGCACGAACACCTCGCGGTGATGCGCCGGCAGCTTCGCCACCGAATCTTCCACCAGCTCGCGCAGGTGCCGCTTCCGGAACAGGTCGTCCGGGCGGGCCGTGGTATCCTCGAACTGCAGCGGACGGTCGTCGTCCTGCCAGTTCTTCCGGATCGTCTGGAAGAGCACCAGCGGATTGCGCGAGCGGTTCCGCAGCTCGTTCTTCGCCAGGTTCGACGCGATCGTGTAGATCCACGTCGAGAACTTCTTCGACCGGTCGAACCGGTGCAGGTGACGGTATACCCGGATGAAGACCTCCTGGACGAGGTCCTCCGCCTTTTCACGGTCGCCGATCGTCCGGTAGACGAAGTTCAGCAACCGTCCCTGGTACCGCTCGACCAGCTCCTGGAACGCCCGCTCCTCACCACCAAGGAACGCAGTCACGACGCCCGCGTCATCGAGCCCGCGCAACTGCTCCCTGACCGCCGCACCGGGCAACCCCGCCGGCCGCTTCATCGCGATCTCAGCCATGCTTCCTTCCCCTCCGGGATATCCCCGGTCAAAGGGTACGCTTCGACGTCACAGGGTCGTGAGTCCGTCCTCCGCTACAAGGTCCGATCGACTCCTCACCATGTCCTAAAGCACCCGCCGTGCCGTTCGTGCCCCTCCTCCTTTCTGGGCGTAACAGAATATAAAACAATCAGTTACGCTTTTCAATCTCAACCACTTCCGAGCTCGGCCTTTCCGCTCTGTCATCCCCCGGGGACGTCGCGGCGAGACACTGTCCCCGCCCTTCGAGCGCTCCCGTTGAACCTGTCCCGCCTCTCTCCCGTCACCATCCGGGACGCTCCCGACGCATCCGCTTGCACAGCGAGCTCTACGCTCAGGCGCGACGCGTCGCCATTCCGTATATGGATGGCAGTTCCTCGACGTTGGATGACGGCGGCGCGCTCCGACCGTTAGCGCGCTCGACGAATCGGCGTGAAGCTCAGCGGTGCGCGGTGAAGCGCGCCGCGTACATGATGCCGAGCGCGGTCTTCGCGTCGCGGATCTCACCCGACCTGATCCGCTCCAGCGCTTCGCTCAGCGCCATCGGCACCACTTCCATGAACTCGTCGTCTTCATGCGCGGTTTCCCCGCGCACCAGCCCGGTCGCGCTGAAGACGTGGATAACCTCGTCGGTGAAGCCCGGGGTCGTGAACATCGTGTAGAGGTGTTCGACACGGTCGGCGCCGCAGCCGGTTTCCTCGCGCAGCTCGCGGACGGCGCAGTCGTGCGGGCTCTCGCCGGCGTCGAGTCGCCCGGCTGGGATCTCCCAGAGATACCCGCCCGCCGCGTACCGATACTGCCGGATGAGCAGCAGCTGCGGATCGTCGCTCGCCGGGTCGGTGAGGAAGGGAACGACGGCGCTCGCGCCGGGATGCCTGATGATGTCGAGCTCCCCCGTCGATCCGTTGGGGAAGCGCACGGTGTCGGTGTAGATGTCGATCACTCGTCCGTGATGGATGAGCTTCGACGAGAGTTGGTTGTCTGGCACTTGTTGTGGTGGTGAGCTGCGTCCGGCATCGCCCGCGCGCGAGGCGCTAGTCGGCGATGCGATATCCCGTCTTCCGAACGGTAAGGATATGTCGCGGGTTCGCGGGATCGTGCTCGAGCTTTCGCCGCAGCTCGGCGACGTGCGTGTCCACCGTGCGGCTGACGACGGCCGGATCGTAGCCCCAGACCTCGCGCAGGAGCTCGGTCCGCGTGGCGATCCGGCCCTGACGTCGCAGCAGCGCGATCAGCAGGTCGATCTCCTTCGGTCGCAGCGCGACGGGCGCGCCGTCGCGAACGATCGCTCGCGTCGCCGCGTCCACGGTGATGTCGCCGAAGGCGAACCGCTCGCTCGACGCTGCTCCGTCCCCCGCCGCCCGAGTCTCCGCATGCCGGCGCAGGTGCGCGGCCACGCGCGCGAGCAGCTCCATCAACCCGAACGGCTTGGTGACGTAGTCGTCCGCGCCGAGCCGGAAGCCGCGCACCTTCTCGATCTCCTCGCCACGCGCGGTGAGGATGATGACAGGCATCCCGTAGCCCTCCTCGCGCAGCGTGCGAAGCACGCGATAGCCGTCGAGCGTCCCGGGGAGCATCAGGTCGAGGATGATCAGCCCCGGTGCGGCGTGGCGGATCGCGGAGAGCGCCTCCTCACCGTCGGGCGCGACGTCCACGGTGTAGCCCTCGATCTCGAGGTTGTTGCGCAGCCCCGTCGCGAGGTTGCGGTTGTCCTCGACCACCAGGACGCGCGTCATCGCGTCGTGGCGCGCGCGCGCCGGGTGCGCCCGTCCAGTGGAGCGCTGCCGGGGCGCGCCGGGTCAGCGAGCGGGATGCTGACGACGAAGCGGGCGCCGCCGCGCGGGGCTTCCTCCACGCGCGTCGTGCCGCCCATGCTCATGACGAGCTCGCGCACCACCGACAACCCGAGGCCGCTGCCGACCGTCTCGCTCCCCGCGGCCGTGCGAACGAAGGGAAGCCAGACCCGCTCGCGATCGGGGGCGCGCAGGCCCGGGCCCTCGTCGTCCACCGTCAGGCATGCGTCGCGTCCGGAGCGGGCGAGCGAAACGGTGACCGTCCGGTTGCTGCCGCCGTGCTTCACCGCGTTGTCGAGCAGATTGAGCAGGATCTGCCGCACCGCGGCCGGATCGGCGACCACCGGCACGCCCCGCTCCGCGTTCCACTCGAGCCGCACCTCCGCTGCGGCGGCGAGCGGTGCGAAGCGGGCGATCGTTTCCTCCACCACCGGCGCGAGCTCGATCGGCGTTCCCGCTACCGGCGGGAGCCCGCGCTCGGCGCGCGCGAAGTGCAGCACGTTCTCGACGAGCTGCATCAGCCGCTGCCCCTCCTGCACGATGATGTCCGCCGCCTGCCGCCGCTCGCTCTCGCTGCGCGCGCGGCCGAGTCTGAGCGTCTCGGCGAAGAGCATGATCTGCGCGAGGGGAGTGCGCAGCTCGTGCGACACGCCGGCGACGAAGTCGTTGCGCATCCTCGCCAGCTCCTGCTCCCGGCGCAGCTGCAGCACCGCGACCCCGAACAGCCCGACCGTCGTGACGAGCAGGGTGACGAGCAGGGGCAGCCGCGAGCCGGGGGGTGGCCCGATCCGCAGCCGGGCGATCGCCGTCGGGCGCAGCGCCACCGCGACGTGCATCCCGCCCACTCGTTCCGCCGTGGCCTGGCCGCTGAAGGGAGAGCTGAGCGCGCCGTTCGACCTCCAGACCGGTCGCCCGCGCGCGTCGGTCACCGCGACGACGAGCAGCGAGTCCGTCGGGACTCCACCGGTCACGTCCCATGGCAGCAGCGCACGCCGGCGCAGCGCCGGGGCGACGAGGCGCCTGCCTAACGTCGACGCGCAGAGCGTCGTCGCGTAGGCGGCGAGCGGGGCCCCATGCTCGGCGACGCGGACGCCGTAGGCGATCGGCGGCAGTCCGTCGGCGAGCAGGAGGGCGTAGCCGCGCTCCTGCCGGAAGCTCGTGCGCACGTCGGCAACGATCGCGTCGCGCAGCCGCGTCACCGTGGCCGGCGCAAGCGCCGCCCCGCCGGCGAGGGCGTCGCTGTTGCGAAGATCCACCGCCAGCACCGTCGGGCCGCCACCGTCGGGACAGGACTCCTGCGCTCCCGCGGCGAACAGCTTCGGATCGGCCAGCGGCTCGAAGGGCGATGCGGCCTTCCCTGTGGTCACGACGCCGAGCGCCGGCGCCGCGAGCGCGTCGAGCGTTTCGCCGAGCGCCGCAACCATCTCCCACGCGGCGACGGACGCGTAGTCGCGCAGCGCCCGCTCCGCCGTCTCGCGATGCGACTCCGCCGCGGTGTGCGCCTCGTAGGCCAGCGCCGCGGTCACGCCGAGCGCGAGGAGGAGCAGGGCGCCGAGCACCAGGCTGCTCGCCCGCGACGCTCCCGCGCCCCGCCGGCCCGGCGCTCCGTCAGCTCCCTTCGCGCTCATGCGCCAACATACGGCTCGTCCCGGGCCGGACGCCACGCCCGGCTCCAGCCCTCCTCATCCGCTCACACAATTCTCTGACAAGCGGGCAAGGCGATGAGGGGCAGGACGAGGAGCAGAATGAGGGGCAGGACGAGGAGAAGAAATGTGGAAGATGAGCGAGCCTCTCTCATTTTCCACATTTCTTACCCTCGTCCTGCCCCTCGTCCTGCCCCTCATCCCACCATCAAGAGCCTAACGGCGACCCTTCGGCGTCGTGGATCGTCACTTCTCCCACGTCGAGCTCTCCGAGCGGGGCCGTCACCAGCGCCGGGTCGCCGACGACCACGATCCGCAGCCGCTCCGGATGCAGGTGGCGCTGCGCCGTCTCGAGCACGTCGGCGGCGGTCACCGACTCGATGTTCGCGCGGTACGTGTCGAAGTAGCTGTCGTCGAGCCCGTAGATGACCAGGTTGGCGAGCGCTGTCGCGATCGCGGCGGTCGTCTCGTAGCGGATCGGGAAGACGCCGCTGAGATAGCTCGTCGCCAGCGTCAGCTCCTCCTCGGTGATCGGCTCGCTGCGGACGCGGTCGATCTC
>DATAIN010000326.1:0-2635 GCA_036262635.1 Gemmatimonadaceae bacterium
CGACAGAGTGGAGACATCAACATGCGAACGATGGCCGGCGCGTCGAACAAGGCGTTCGACTACCTCGCCTGCGGCGTCCCGATGCTCGTCAGCGACGTCGAGGATTGGCGGGACATGTTCGCCAGGCCGGGCTACGCCCGCGTCGTCGATTCGACGGCCGCCGAATCGATCGTCGATGCGCTGTGCTGGGCGGTCGCGAACCGTGGCGAGCTGCGGGCGATGGGCGCGAGAGGGCAGCAGCGCATTCGTGACGACTGGAACTACGAGCACCAGTTCGATGCGGTAGCGCGCCGGCTCCTCTCGCGTCCCGTGCAGGCCATCCCCGCAACGGGGAGGATGGTCGGATGAACGACGCGGCGCCTCTGCGCACCCCCGGGGGCGGTCTCTGGGTACTGCGGCTCCTCGTCGTCGCGGCGGCGCTCGCGCCGCTCCTCTCCACCTCAGGGCTTCGCAGCGCCGTGCCCGAGGACATTCGCGCCGAGAGCGGCCTGTTCTGGGTGCTCTGCTGGGTCCCGGCATTCGCGTACCTGATGCAATCGAGCGACACCCGGCCCCCGATCCCGTTCCTTGCCATCATCGGCGTGGCCCACGGGTTGTACTACGCGCTGCAGCTCACCGCCGGCGTCGACAACGCGAACCAGGTGCAGACGATCACCCTCGCGCCGCTCGACCCGCGGCACGAGTACGCACGCCCGGTGCGGATCGCATTGCTCGGTTGGAGCGCGCTGCTCGCGGCCTATTACTGCTGTCGGCCTTTCCTTCGCCCCCGGCCGCTGCGGGTCGTCGAACGCCTGCCCGCATCGGTGCTCAGGACATGGGGCGTGCGGCTGCTCCTCGGCGGGGTCTTCTTCGACTTCATGCGCCAGGCGCTCCCCGTGCCGCTCGTGTTGCGAGGGGCGCTGAACTTCGCCGCCATGCTCGCCCAGTTCGGGATGACGATCCTGATCGTGCTCAACATGCGGGGGTACCTCGAGCGGTGGCATCGCATCGTCCTTGGCGCTGGATTGCTGGCGATCCTGCTTCTCGCCATCGGCACCGGCTCGATTGCGTCGGCGGTCTTCGCCGCGCTGACCGCGCTGCTCGCGATGTGGATCGGCGCCCCGCGCGTGCGTGTCTGGTGGGTGGTGACGGGCGCCGTCGCTGCCGCGCTCTTCGTCTCGCTGCGCGGCGTCGCCATGGACTATCGGGAGGTCGCCTGGTTCACCAACGAGGAGCTTCCGGTGACGCAGCGCTCGCAGGTGATCCTCGGGATCCTTGCCCAGCGCGTCGAACGCGACGGCGTCGATGGGGCCGTAAAGCATGGGTGGGAGACGGTCTCGACGCGCTCGGCGAACATGGACCTGCTGGCCGACGTCGTTCGCCGAACGCCGCGCGACGTCCCCTACTGGAACGGGGAGACCTACCTCTCGCTCGTCGGTATGGCGGTCCCGCGCGTGATCTGGCCCAACAAGCCGGTGAAGCAGCTCGGCCAGACCTTCGGCCATCGCTACGAGTATCTCGGTGATTGGGACCGCTCGACGTCGATCAACCTGCCCTTCCTGATCGAGTTCTATTGCAACTTCGGCACGATGGGCGTGGTGGTCGGCATGCTGCTCGTCGGGATCATCTACGCGTTGCTGGAGCAGCGGCTCAACACCCCGCGGCAGGGGGCGCTGCTCTCGCTCTGCGCGCTGGTGCTGCTGGTGCCCCTCATCAACATCGAGTCGGATTTCTCGCTCGTGTTCGGGGGCCTGCTGCTCAATGGCGTCGCCCTGTGGGCAGTCCTGGCATACATCGCACGCGCTGCGCGTGCCGGCAGCGCGCAAAGCGTGGTCGGTGCGCGTGCCGGCGGCCTCGGGGTAGCCGCGCGGTGAGGGTGCTGCGCGTCATCTCGACGCTCGAGACGACGCGGGGCGGCCCATCCCTCGCGGCGCGGGCGAGTGCCCGCGCGCTCGCGCGGGCGGGCCTCGATGTTGTGCAGATCACCACCGTCGCGCCCCGGGCAGCGCCGCATGGACCCGGAGAGGAGACGGTCGACGGCGTCATGTATCGATACTTCCCGAGGTCGATCCCGGGAACCTTTCACTTCTCGCGCTCGATCGGCGAATTCCTGCGCTCGGTGGCGCGCGAGTTCGATGTCATGCACATCGAGGCGCTGTTTCAATACCCGACCGTCGTCGCCTGCCGCGCGGCGATGCAGCACCGGATCCCCTACGTGCTCGCTCCCCTCGGCTCGCTGAACGATTGGAGCATCCGGCACCGCGCCTGGAAAAAGGTCCCGTACTTCCGGCTGGTCGAGGTGACGCACCTCGGAAGCGCGGCCGCCCTCCACGCAAACTCCCCGGCGGAGGCGGAGGCGCTCACCGCCGAGGGCTTCGGGTCGAAGGTGCATCTCATTCCGCTCGGCGTCGATGTGCCGGCTGACGTCGGCGTCGAGCGGCGTCTCGACGGACCCGTTCAGCTCCTCTTCCTCTCGCGGCTTCATCCGGTGAAGGGATTGCCGCTCCTGCTCGAGGCACTTGCCGCGGTCCGCGCCCGCGGGCTCGCCGTGGAGCTGACCATCGCCGGCACCGGTGACCAGGCGTACGAGCGCGAGCTGCGCGATCACGTCCAGCGTCTCGCCCTTGGCGACGTCGTCCGCTTCGTCGGCCACGTC
>DATAIN010000327.1:0-3570 GCA_036262635.1 Gemmatimonadaceae bacterium
TCGAGGACCGATGGCACCTGCTCGCCGAGCCGTTGCGCGATTCCGGGAACGGCGGCGACGAAAGCCGACAGCTGTTCGACGGCGACCGGTGCGACCACGCCGATCGCGAAAGCGACGACCGCCACGACGAGCAGGATTGAAAGCGCGATCGCGGCTCCGCGCGGCATCACGCGCGAGAAGGCCTGCACGGGAAAGGAGAGCACGAGCGCCACCAGCGTGCCTCCGATCGCCAGTCTCAGCAGCGTCGGCGCGCGCCACCCGAGCACCGCCAGCAACGCGAGCCCGACGCCGACGAGGATTCCGCGCGTGCGCGGCGAGATCCATATCGGCGTCGCCTCCGCGACGAGACTCGCGTCGCGCCTGCCCGCGCGCCGCCCGCCGTCAGGATGCGACGCGGATGCGGTCATCGACCTGGATCACGCCGGCGGCCATCGTCGCGGCCTGCTCGATCGCCGGTCCGCCCTCGCGCGCGCGATCTCCTCCTTCAGGCTTGCCATGCGCTCCTCCTCGCCGAATCTCCCGGGTGTGCGACGAGCGGCACCACCTTCCGCTCTCGCGTCCCGGCGGCCTCCGCCCAGGAGGCCGGCGTCAGCCCATACACGGCCTTGAACTTCCGGCTCAGGTGGCTCTGGTCGGCGAAGCCAGACTCGTATGCCACGGCGGACACGGACAGCCCGCGCTCGAGAAGATCGCACGCCAGGGCGAGGCGCAGCCTCAGGTGATACGCATGCGGGGGCAGGCCGAAGACGTGGTGGAAGGCGCGAATGAGGTGGTACTCGGAGAGGCCGCTCAGCCGCACCATCTCCGCGATCGAAACGGGACTGCCCTGATTGACGCGGAGATGATTGCGGATGGCGACGAGGGGGCTCGGCACGGACCGTTTGCGAGCGGGGGGGACCGGCCGCCCGCGCAGGGCGAGTCGCTCGACCAGCGATCGTCCCGCCGTCTCGCACTCGACCGCGCGCACCGGGCGCCGCAGCTGGGCCAGGAGTGCCGCCAACTGCGCGCCGGCTTCGGCGTCGTCGATGAGCGAAGGACAATCGATCACAGCGAGTCCCCCGGCGCGTGACGCGTCGAGGAGCAACGTCACCCCGGCTTCGTCGACACCGCGGTCAACCCGTAGCGCGAAGAGCTGCCACGCCGGGACGAGGAGAATGGAGGGGCGGTCCACGACCAGGCTGCTGCTCGCTTCGACCCGGACGACCGACGGCGAGCGGACGAGGGCGATCGCGAAGCGACTGTGAATCCGCGGCCGCATCTCGGCGACGGCGCTGTCGACGCAGAGCACATCCGCAACCTGACGCGGGAAGGGGCGCCACAGCCGGGCGCGCGCGTCGGTGACGGTCGTCAGGGTATCGAGTCGGCGCTGCGCGATCGTCGTGGGCATCTTCCGCCTCGGTGTTGGCGGAGGAAGCTACGGGTGCGAAGCGCGCGAGTCGTTGTCGAAGGGGTTTCGCTCCGGTTGCGAAATCGTTTCCGGAGGCAGCGAGCCGACGGCGTCCGCTACCAGTGGGGATGCGAGGAAGGTGTGCCGGAGATCGTCGCGGTCGCCGAGGCGTCGCGCGAGGTCGAGCACGACCGCACGGCTCGCCGTCCGGTGACGCGTCATGCTCGCGAGGTCGTCGTGTTCGCGGGCTACTTGCGCTGCGGTCGCATGGGCCTGCCATGCCGCGATCGGCGTCTCGAACCCGTCGATCGCGGCCAGCGCGCGCTGGGCGAGGCCGCGCGCGTGCCCTGCGTCGCCGGCGGCCAGCGCGATCCGCGCATTCGCGTCCCAGGCGAGCCCCAGCCACGTTCGCTCCACCGTGGCGCGGGCGACAGCGAGGAACGACGCACCCTCCGCTCGCGCGCGCGTCAGGTCTCCCGCAGCGAGCCGGAGATCCACGAGCGTCCGCTGCAGGAGCAGCCGCCAGTACCAGTCGCCGAGCGCGGGCCGGCTGTCCATCTCGCCACGCGCCGTGAGCGCGCGGTCGAACGCCCGCTCGTTGTCGCCAAGCCCCGCCTCCGCCGCGCCGGCGAGCGTCAGGCAGAGCCGGCGCCAGGGCGCATGCGTATTCTCATCGATGGTGGGGAGCAGGGAATCGCAGATCGCACGCACGGACGCGAAGTCCATCGCATGCAGCAGCGCCCAGGCCCGGTAGAGAAGCAGCGTCTGGGCGCGCACCGGATCTCCGTTCTTCTCGGCGAGCTCGACGCCGGCGTCGAGCTCGCGCAGCGCCGCTCCCCATTCGCCGAGCAAGATGAAGCACCACGGCACGATGAACTCCCGCGCCGAGTAGGCATAGCTGAGATACATGCTCTCGGCGGGGCCCCCGCCGAGCGTAGCCAGTGCCTCGATGGTGTTCCGCGCCGCCGCCCCGTACCGCGAGGAGAAGAGGTCGAGGAGGTTGCAGTCGATCGCGTGCCACGCGACGACCTGCGGCGTTCCGAGCCGGCGAATCGTGGCGAGCGCGCGCGTGCATTCCAGCGCGTCGTCCGCGCTCCAGCCCCTCGTCCAGATCCGCCGGATGAAGGCCTGCGCCTGAACGCGCGCGCGGGCCAGCGGATCCATCGCCCTCGCGCTGAGCGAGAGGGCCTCGTCGACGAGAGCGAGCGCTCGATCGCGGCTCTCCCAGGCGACGGGATAGACGCGGTCGACGAGCGCCTTCGCCGCCGCTTCGACGAGGCCGTGCTGCATCGCGCGCTCCCCCAGTAGCGCGAGGACATCCGCGGCACGGCTATCGAAGGTGCCGAGGTAGAGATCCGCGAGGGTGTCGAGGATCTCCGTCTCCGCCATGCCGCGCTCGGCCGTCGGCAGCCTGCTCGCCAGGTCGAACGCGTGCTGAAGGTTGTCCCGCGCTTCCTCGAGCGCCGAGCGCGTCGCGGCGACATCGGCGGCGCGCCGCAGGTACTTCACGGCTCGTGCCCAGTCGCCGCCCTTCTCGAAGTGAATCGCGAGCTGGATCGTGACGTCATCGAGTGAGCCGGCGAAGAGCTCCTCCATGCGCTCGGCGCGGCGGCGGTGGAGCATCGCGCGTCGTGCCGGCGACTGTCGTGCGTACAGGACCTCGCGATAGAGCGCATGCGCGAAGGCGTAGCGCTGCATGACGGTGCCGTCCGGCATCTCCTGCGTGTCGGTGAGGCGGAGGATGTGGGCGCGCCGTGCGAGCGCATCGCAGCATTCGTCGAAGGTGTCGGCGTTCATGTCCGCCGACGGCGCGGAGATCGCAGGCGCGAACGACATCCCCGCGATCGCGCCAACCTCCAGCACGTGCTGCTCCTCCGCGTCGAGACGCTCGATCTGCGCCGCGATCATCTCCCGCAGGCTATCGGGTACCTCGAGCGATATCTCCGACGCGGGCCGCCGTAGACGCCACCCGCCGGGGTCCCGCTCCACGAACCCCCGCTCGACGAGGTGCTGGAGCACAGCAGTCATGAACAGCGGATTTCCCTCGGTGTGTCGGTGCAGGAGCCCCGCGATCGCCACGCTGTCGTCCGGCGTCCCGGCGTCCGCTGCCAGGTACGAGGTGACGTCCGCTTCCGTGAGGGGAGGCAGGACGATCTCGCGCGCGAGATGCCGCGCCACGAGGT
>DATAIN010000328.1:0-2354 GCA_036262635.1 Gemmatimonadaceae bacterium
AGATGAGCGCCACCGACATCGAGGCGCGCATCGCCGACGAGGGGCGGCGGACGCCGCTGCCGCAGCTGGTGCGACCCCACGAGCTGACGGGCGCGGGTCCGGTCATGGCCGACGAGAACGTCCGCGTGACGGCAGCGCTCGTGCGGCACCCGCCGATGGTCCCCGCCTTCGCGTACCGCTTCGACATGGCCGACCGCTCGATCGTCTTCTCGGGTGACACCGTCCGCTCCGATGCGCTCGTCGAGCTGGCACGCGGCGCGGACGTCCTCGTGCACGAGGCGCTCTACGACGCGGCGGCGATCGACCGGCTGGTCGCGACGGTGCCTGACGCGGCGGACCTGAAGCGGAGCATCCTCAGCCACCACACGACCGCCGAGGAGGCGGGGAGCGTCGCGCAGGCGGCGGGAGTGAAGACGCTGGTGCTCTCGCACTTCGTCCCGACCGACGACCCGGCGATCACCGACGAGAAGTGGGCCGCCGCGGCGCGCCGCCATTTCAGCGGGACGATCGTGGTCGGGAAGGACCTCATGGAGCTCTGATGCACGCACCCCGATCACAACCCGCCGCGGATCGCATGGCCACCCGAAAGCTCGTCGCTCTCGCGCTCTCCGTCCTCGTCCTCTCCGCGTGCCGGAACGACGTCGCGCCTCCGCCGCCGAAGGAGCGCGTCCCCAACCCGCAGTCGGTCTCCGTGCTCACCCAGCACAACGACAACACGCGCGCCGGGTGGAACGCGAACGAGACCGCGCTCACCACGAGCAACGTCAACGTCCAGAAGTTCGGGAAGCTCTTCACGCTCTCCGTCGACGATCAGGTCTACGCGCAGCCGCTCGTCGTCGGACACGTGCAGATCGGGGGTGGCGAGCGCAACGTCGTCTACGTCGCCACCGTCGCGAACACGGTGTACGCCTTCGACGCCGACGACGGGACGCCGTACTGGAAGAAGAGCTACACCCAGCCGGCGATGCGGCCGCCGAAGGCGAGCGATCTCACCGGCGCGTGCGGCGGCACCTATCAGGACTTCAGCGGCAACATCGGCATCGTCGGCACCCCGGTGATCGACGCGGCGCGGGGGACGATGTACTTCGTCGCGCGCAGCATGTCGGGGACCAGCTGGGTGCAGTACCTCCACGCGGTCAGCATCCTCGACGGGAGCGAGCAGGGGGGCGGACCGAAGAAGATCACCGCGACGGTGAACGGCACCGGCGACGGGAGCGTCAACGGCGTCATAACGTTCGAGCCCCAGCGCCAGAACCAGCGGCAGGGGCTGACGCTCGTCGGCAACACGGTCTACGTCAGCTTCGCCTCGCACTGCGACTGGCGCCCGTACCACGGCTGGGTGCTCGGCTACGACGCGTCCACGCTGCAGCAGACCGCCGTCTACAACGCGACCCCCGACGGCTACGCGGGCGGGATGTGGGAGAGCGGGATGGGGATGGCCGCCGACGGCGCGGGTAACCTCTACGTCGTCACCGGCAACGGCACCGTCGGCGTGGGAAGCGATCCGACGAGCGTGAGGAATCGCGGCGAGAGCGCGATAAAGCTCACTCCCTCCGGATCGACGCTGAGCGTCACGAGCTGGTTCACCCCGTTCAACTATCAGGCGCTGAACGACGTGGACCTCGACTACGGCGGGATGGGCGCGCTGCTCATCCCCGGGTCGCACTTCTACCTCACCGGGGGCAAGGACGGCAAGCTCTACCTGCTCGACACCGACGGGATGGGCGGCTGGCAGTCCTCGTCCAACGCGGTGCAGCAGGTCGTCGCGTTAGGCGCGAGCGCGAACATGCACTGCCAGGCCGCGTACTACAGGGGAAGCACGAAGGAGTACGCGTACGTCTGGTCGGAGAACGACTGGCTGCGCGCGATCCCCTTCGACCGCGGGACGAGCAAGCTCGACGAGTTCAATCAGATCGTCTATCCCGGCAGCGGTCCGACGGGGCAGAGCGGGGCGGTGCTGTCCTTGTCGTCGAACGGCTCGACCGACGGGACGGGGATCCTCTGGGCCTCGTACGCGTCGAGCGGCGACGCGGAGCACACGGTGAGCCCGGGCATCCTCCGCGCCTTCGACGCGAACAACGTGCGGCAGGAGCTCTGGAACAACCAGCAGAACCCCAGCCGCGACGGCGCGGGCACCTACGCGAAGTTCAACTCGCCGACGATCGCGAACGGCCACGTCTACCTGCCGACGTTCTCGAATCGCGTCGTCGTGTACGGGCTGTTCCAGCCGTGACTCTCGTCGGGGACGGGGTGGGGACGGGTTCCACTCCGTCCCCACTCCGTCCCCACCCCGTCCCCAGATGCCCGCTTCCTTCCTCTGGCTCCCGATCGCCGCGGTCGCGGCGCACCTGGTC
>DATAIN010000329.1:0-1825 GCA_036262635.1 Gemmatimonadaceae bacterium
GCTGGTTGAAGTCGATGATCCGGTGCACGAACAGCGTCTGGCGATCGATGTTGCTGAATCCCGCGCCGAACTCGAGTCGCGTGAACCGGTTGAGTGGATACATCCCGACGCCGAACACCTGCCGGAAGATGAATCGCGTGATCTCCTGCTCCTCCTGCACCACCGATCCATCGGAGTTCATCGGGACCAGCTGGTCGCCGGTGAGGAAGTAGTACGGGTACTGCGACACTCCGCTCGCGTACTGGAGGCGGTGCGCGTAATTCGCCCACGCCGTGTAGAACTGCGCGTCGCTCAGCCGGCCGTTGACCGCCGCCGACACCGCGAGACGGTTGTTGCCGAGCAGGTCGCTGAGGATGATCGTCGTCCCCCCGACCACGCCGCGGCCGTAGTAGTTGTCCTGCACGTAGCCGATGCTCGGCTGCGCGATGTAGTCGGGCTGGAAGCGGACCTTGTAGTCGGTGAGCCGGAAGGTCGCCGTGTCGGGCAGCGCGAGCGCGGCGCTGTCCAGCAGCGCGGCGACGGTGATGGTCTTCCGCTGGGCCTCGACCGCGCCACTCCCGACGGCGCCCGAGGAGCGGAAGACGCTGCTCCCGAGACGATAGGTCGACGTCCGCGTGGCGACCGGCGTCGTGTCCATCGCCGGTGCCGCCGCGACCGTGCGCGCCGAGTCACGACGCGAGCTGTAGATCGGACCCGCGACCATCGGTCCGGGCTGGAAGACCTCGCGCTTCAACGCGCGCGGGTTGCTGATCCCCCAGATGGTGTAGTCGCCGTTCTCGTAGTACGTGAACGCGAGCCGGTCCGCGCCGCGCGCCCAGCTGATGGCCGGGCTGTACTCGGTGAAGGCGTTGATCGCCGACACCACGTTCGTCAGCTGGTAGTGCTGATGCGCCTCGAGATCGTACAGGAAGACGTTGGAGATCCCCGTGCGATCCGAGAGGTAGGCGAGCGACTTCCCGTCGGGCGCCCACTGCGGATTCAGGTTCAGCCCCTCCTGGCCCGGGACGACGGTCACCGCCATCGTGGCCAGGTCGAGCAGGGTGATGCGCCACTTGTTGAAGCGCAGCGTCTGGAAGTCAGTCGCCTCGCCGCGATCGCTCGCGAAGACAATCGTCTTCCCGTCGGGCGACCACTGCGGCTGGAGATCGCCGTAGCGATCGGCCGTCAGGCGGCGGAAGTTCTTCCCGTCCGCGTCGATCATGAAGAGATCGGTGATACCACCGATGTCGCCGCTCACCACGAGCTGCCGGCCATCCGGCGACCACGTCGGACTCGTCACGCCCTCCACGCCGGGCAGCGAGAAGCGGCGGACGACCTTCCGCTTCTTCACGTCGAGCATGTAGAGGACGTCCTTGCCCGCGCGCTGCGCGGTGAAAGCCAGAAACTTCCCGTCCGGCGAGAAGGCGCTCTGCGAGTAGAGCAGGCGCAGCTCCTCGTAGTTGGGATCGGTCGTGCTCTTGACGAGGCGCTTGATGCGCTTGCCCGTCTGCGCGTCGGCGAGGTACAGGTCGGGGAAGACCTCGCCGCGCAGGAAGTTGCCGTACGAGATGAAGGCGATCTGCTTGCCGTCGGGCGACAGCGCGGGCGCGATGTAGAGGTCCGCGATGCCGCCGGTGCGGCGCTGCGTCAGCATCGGCTGCGCGAACTTGCGCGCGCGGTCCAGCTCCGCGATGCGCGGCAGGTGCTTGAGCTGCATCGCCTCCTTCCACTCGTCCGACAGCTCGTCGAGGGAGAGGCCCAGCTCGCGCTTGAACGCGCGCTCGATGCCGAGGTTCGGCACCGCGTTCATGATCTCGCCGATCGCCTGGTCGCCCCACCGCTGCCC
>DATAIN010000330.1:0-1936 GCA_036262635.1 Gemmatimonadaceae bacterium
ATCGTGTCCGCCGCGAGCACCCCGATGAGGGAGAAGACCACGGCGCGTGTCGCGGCCGCGCCGATCGCCGCCGCACGGCGCTCGGCGCTGAGCCCTTCGTCCGAGGCCACCACCGCGATGACGAGCGCGAAGATCACCGCCTTCCCGAGTCCCACCGCGAGATCGCGCGGCATGAAGGCCTCGCGCATCTGCACGACGAAGCGACCCGTCGAGTAGCCGAGGAAGACCGTACTGCCGAACCAGACGCCGGCCATGATCAGGGCGTCGGCGAGGATCGTCATCGCGGGAAGCGCGATGATCACGGCGAGCAGCTTGGGCGACACGAGATACTTCACCGGGTCGAGCCCCATCGCCCGCAGGGCGTCGATCTCGCCGCTCGTGTTCATCGACGCGAGCTCACCCGCGATCGCGGCCGAGCTCCGCGCGACGATAAGGAGCGCGACGACGACGGGCCCGAGCTCGCGCGCGGCGAACCAGATGACGACGCGGGCGCTGATCGTCTCCGCGCCGTAGGGCGCCATCTGCGCGGCGACCTGGAAGATCGCGATCAGCCCGACGAGGAGCGACGCGCTCGCGACGAGCCGCAGCGCGCCGACGCCCAGCGCCCATACCTCGCGCTCGACGCCCGACGTGACGACGGACCGACGCGAGAAGGTGAGCCAGCCGAGCCAGTAGAGCGCACGCGCGGCGAGCCGCCCGCGGCTGATGAAGCGCGCACCGTAGGTGCGATCCGGCGGGGCCAGCACCGGCTGCGCGGGCGGCGCGGGGCTGACGAGCGGCGACGCGGTCAAGTCGGCTTGACCTGGTCGAGAGCCGCTCCTAGCATTGCGGCCCTATGCACCGACTCACTCATTGGACCGTGCTCCTTGCCTGCGCGATCACCGGGTGCACGAAGCATGAGATCGTTTCCGGGGTCAGCGATTCGGCGTTCGTCGCGGCAATGGCCGACCTGCGTCGCATCCAGAACGCGCCGGGCGACAGTGCGTCGCAGGCGGCGACGCGGCAGCGGGTTCTGCAACAACGAGGCCTCACCGAGGCGCAGCTCGAGCGCGCCGCGGAGGCGTTGGCGAAGGAGCCCGCGCGCGCGACCGCGCTCTTCGAGGCGATCGAGCGGCGCGCGGTGAACGCGAAGGACAGCACGGCGACGCGCTGAGCGCGCGACGCACGCGTGTCGGCCAATGTGACGAGGGCGCGACTGCTGATGCAGTCGCGCCCTCGTCGCGCGATCGGTCGGGTGACCGCTCACTTCATCACGATCATCTTGCGAACGAGCATCTTGCCGTCCACCTCGAGGCGATAGAGGTAGACGCCCGACGCGACCTCGCGTCCGGACTGCATGTAGTTCCCATCCCAGTACGCCGTGTACTGACCGCAGGTCAGCGCCACGTCCTTCACCGGCTGGCCGGCACTTCCCGACGTGCCCTGCATGATCGGGATCGCCACCAGCTGCGCGAGAACGTTGTAGATGCGCAGCGTCACGCGGTATACCCGACTGCGATCCGAGCAGGTCGGCGCATCGCCCACCGTGAACGGGATCGTGGTCGTCGGATTGAACGGGTTCGGGTAGTTCTGCCCCAGCACGGCGACCGCGCTTCGGTCACCCGCCGGTTGCGTTCCCTGGCCCGCCGCATGTCGCGGCGCCATCACGCCGAGGGTCAGCACGGTCACGAGTGCTGCCCAACGAAGCTTCATGAAGCTACTCCGAGCTGACGAAGAAGGATTCGAGCGAGAGACTCCTGAAACGGGTGGACACCGCCAACTCCAGCGTTCGTCGCGAACATATGGATCGGTCGCGGGCGATGTCAAGCGACTGGGTCACATTCGACCACCTCTCCTACCCCGCGCTGCCAATTACGTGCCCGCGCGAGCCCTGCCCCCCTCCTTCCGGATGGTGATGCCGCGCCGATCGCAGTACTCCAGAAAGGGGATCAGGTAC
>DATAIN010000331.1:0-3448 GCA_036262635.1 Gemmatimonadaceae bacterium
GAGCGCGCCGCAGAGTCGGGATCGACGGAGCCCGGGCCCAGCCCCAAGCCGCCGATCGAACGGCCGCCCGAGTTCGCGCCGACGCGCGTCGCGGCGAACGAAGGCCGTGACGCCGAGCGCGCTTCGCGCGCCCCGTCGTCCGGAGCCCAGCTCGTCGCCAATGGGGGACGCGTCCCCGGCGAGAGCGATGTCTATGATCGCGAGATCACCCGCCTCCGCACCGTGCTGCGGCAGCGCCGGTCCGATCTCGACCCCCGCACGGTGCAGACGATCGAGAAGAGCCTGGCCGTGATCGACACGGCGATCACGCAGGCCCGCTCGGCGCTCGCCGCGGATCCCGCGAGCCGGTTCCTCAACGACCAGCTCACTCACGCACTCGACAAGAAGGTGGAGCTCCTCCGCACCGCGGCGCTGCTCCCCGCACGCTCCTAGAGGACAGACCGATGACCATCGCACGCAACTATCTGATCGCCGCGGCGCTCGCGGCAGCGGGGGCCGCGCTCGCGGCCCCGGCCCAGGCACAGGACGAGATGCCCGACCGCGTCACGTCGAAGCTCGACACGACCGTCACCATCTCGCGCGACGGGACCGTGGACCTGCAGCTCATCTCCGGCGAGATCATCGTCTCGGCGGGGACCGGCAACCAGGTGCGCATCAAGGCGTGGAGCGAGCGCGGACAGCTCGAGCTCACCGCGTCGCCGTCGCGCGTCTCGCTCGACGTGCACTCGACGCGTGGCCGGATGGGCGACACGCGCTATGAAGTCACCGTTCCGACCGGCGTGCGGCTCGAGCTGAAGAGCGTCTCCGGCGACATCACCGCGCACGGCGTGGGCGGTGAGCTCGAGGCCGGCGCGGTGAGCGGCGACGTCGAGGTCAGCGACGCCAGGGGACGCGTCGAGCTGGAAAGCGTGTCCGGTGACGTCCGCGGCGAGCGCCTCAGCGGCGACGTGCGCGTGAGCGCGGTGAGCGGCGACGTCAACCTCACCGACGTGACGGGCGATCTCGACGTCGAGACGGTGAGCGGCGAGATGAACCTCGACCGCGTGAACCTCAAGACGCTGCGCTCGGAAACGGTGAGCGGCGATCTCACGTACGAGGGCTCGCTCGATTCCGACGGTCGCTACGAGTTCCACTCGCAGTCGGGCGAGGTGCGGCTCCGCATCCCGGCCAACGCGGGCGGCTCGGTGCGCATCGAGACCTTCAGCGGCAGCCTGGAGAGCGACTTCCCGATGACGATGCAGCCCGGCGAGCGTGGCGCGCAGCGTCCGAAGCGGATGGAGTTCACCTTCGGCAAGGGCGGCGCGCGCATCACCGCCGAGACCTTCAGTGGCGACATCACCATCGAGCGCGCGGGGGCGACGCCCTGAGCGTCGGCGCCCCCCCCCGCTCGACCCCTTCCTTCCCCTACCCGCATCTCACGAGGACCGATCGATGAACCGGACGACCACCGCCACCCTCGCCCTCGCGCTGTCGACCGCGTTCGCGGCGAGCGCCGGCGCCCAGGCGACGACACAGGGCAAGACCACGGGCAACCGCTTCGAGTGGAACGGCAACGTCCCCGCCGGCGCATGGATCGTCGTGCGCAACATCATGGGGCCGGTGAACGTCACCGCCGCGACCGGGAAGAGCGCCTCGATCGTCGGCACGAAGCGCGTCCGCCGCGGCGACGAGGACTACGTGCATTTCGTCAGCGAGCCGCTCGCCAACGGCGGCATCCTCGTCTGCGCGCTCTGGGGGGAGGACTCGAGCTGCGACGAGCAGGGGTCGCACTCGCACAACGACAACGACGGCCGGCGCAACGACACGAGCGTCGAGTTCACCGTCTCCCTTCCCGCCGGGGTGAACATGCGCGCCGCCTCCGTCCTCGGCGACGTGGACGTCGACGGCGCCACCGCGCAGGTCGAGGCCTCGACGGTGAACGGCGACGTGCGCGCCCGCTCCTCGGGCGGTCCGGTCACGGCGAGCACGGTGAACGGGGACGTCCGCGCCAGCATGCGCAACGTCGGCAGCGGCGACCTCCGCTACTCCACCGTCAACGGCTCGATCGAGCTCGAGCTCCCGGCCTCGTTCAGCGCCGACGTCGAGCTCCGCACGGTGAACGGCGACTTCCGCACAGACTTCCCGATGACGATGAGCGGCCGCATGAGCCCGCGCCATCTCGAGGGCAAGATCGGCAGCGGCGGCCGCGACCTCCGCGCGACGACCGTCAACGGCTCGATCACGCTGCGGAAGAGCAGCTGAATGGAAGCCGTTAGCCATTAGCCGTTAGCGTCGAGCGACGGCGGTAGGAAAGCGTAGAGGGGAACGACGACGGCGGCCGGGGGATCTTCCCCCGGCCGCCGTCTCTTTACGCTAACGGCTAAAGGCTGATGGCTGTCCTCACGCCGCTCCCTCCCCCTCGAGCCCGTCCAGCTCTCCCGCCAGCGCGAGGTCCTTCTGCGTGATCCCGCCCGCGTCGTGGGTGCTCAGGGTGCAGGTGATCTTCGTGTAGCGGATGTCGATGTCCGGATGATGGTCCATCCGGTCGGCGACGGCCGCGGCGCGGTTCACGAAGTCGATCCCCGCGCGGAAGGTGCGGAACTTGTACGTCTTCACGAGGGCGCTCCCCCGCCGTGCCCAGCCGGGGAGCTTGCCTAACGCGCGCTGGATGTCCAGGTCCGGCAGTAGTTGGCTCATCGTTCCTCCAGTATCCCCGCCGTCTCCCGCGCCCCCGGCCGCGCGCTCAGCGCGGCCTCGACGTCGAATCGCGCTTCGCGGTCGTGTCCTGCCCGGTCCGTACCGCGTCCGCCACCTTGCCCGCGCCGAGCACGATCACCTCGACGCGGCGATTCTGCTGCCGCCCCGAGGGCGTGTCGTTCGACGCGACCGGCTGGCTCTCCCCGAACCCCTTCGACGAGATGCGGCTCGCGGCTACCCCGCCCGCGACCAGCGCCTCGCGCACCGACGCCGCGCGCCGCTCCGAGAGATCCTGATTGTACGCGTCGGACCCGCTCGCGTCGGTGTGTCCCTCGACCGAGATGTTGTAGTCGGGATACTGGTTGAGGATCGCGGCGATCTTCTGGACGTTCTGCGCCGCGCCCGCCTTCAGCGTCGCCTGGTTCACGTCGAAGAGGATGTCGCTCAGGCTGATCACGAGGCCGCGCGAGGTCTCGCGGATGTTCGTGATCTCGGCGACGAGCGAGCGGAGCTGCGTCAGCGCGTCGTTCAGCTTCGCGTTCGCCTCCTCGGCGGCGCGACGAACAACGTCCAGAAGATCGCGGCGATCCTCAACCAGTACCCGAACTACAACATCTCGGTCGAGGGGCACACCGACGCGAGCGGGTCGGACGCCTACAATCAGGATCTCTCGGAGCGGCGCGCGGCGTCGGTGCGCGAGGCGCTGGTCGCGGGCGGGGTAGCCGCGAGCCGCATCTCGTCGAAGGGGTTCGGGGAGAGCCAGCCGGTCGCG
>DATAIN010000332.1:0-2672 GCA_036262635.1 Gemmatimonadaceae bacterium
ATCGTCGGATCGCGCTTTCAGGCGGACTGCATCGCGTCATCGGTGAAGCTGATGCCCGACGAAGCCGAGGTCGTCGCGGTGGCGTCGCCGACGCCGGGGAATGCGGATCGGTTCGCGCGACAGCACGGGATCCGCGCGGCGTACACCGATTACCGCGAGATGCTTCGCGACCCGAACGTCGAGATGATCTCGATCACGGCGCCGAACCGGTTGCACGCGCGCATCACCATCGACGCGGCGCAGGCGGGAAAGCACGTCGTCTGCGAGAAGCCGCTCTGCATGACGCTCGAGGAGGCGGACGCGATGATCGACGCGTGCGCGAAGGCAGGCGTGCTCCTGCTCTATGCCGAGGAGCTCTTCTTCGCCCCGAAGTACGTGAAGGCGAAGCAGATGGCGGACGAGGGGGCCTTCGGAAAGATCCATCTCGTGAAGCAGGGGGAGAAACACAACGGGCCGCACTCGGACTGGTTCTGGGACGTGGAGCAATCGGGTGGCGGCGCGCTGATGGATCTCGGCTGCCACGGCATCGCCTTCTGCTGGTGGTTCCTCGGCAAGCCGAAGGTGAAGAGCGTCTATGCGCAGCTCTCGACGCAGACGCACGAGAAGAAGACGAAGGGGGACGACGAGGCGATCACGATCATCGAGTTCGAGGGGGGCGCGTTGGGCGTCGTGGAGAACAGCTGGAACCGCCCGGGGGGGATGGACGACAGCATCGAGGTGTTCGGCGACAAGGGGCAGACGTACGCCGACATGCTGATGGGGAACGCCCTCCCCACCTACTCCGAGGTCGGCTTCGGCTACGCGGGGGAGAAGGCGTCGACCACGAAGGGGTGGACCTACCCGGTGTTCGAGGAGCACTGGAACTACGGCTTCCCGCAGGAGATGCGGCACTTCGCGCGCTGCGTGCGCGGGAAGGAGACTCCGATCTCCGACGGCGAGACGGGACGCGTGGTGCAGGAGGTCCTCTACGCCGCGTACGCGTCGGCGGGGCTCGGGCGGAAGGTCGCCCTCCCCTTCCGGCCGAAGGGCGTCGCGAAGCCGATCGATCTCTGGAAGAAACCCGAGCTCGCACAGGCCGCGCGCTGATGCGCGTCGCGCTCGGCGTCGACATCGGAGGCACGGGCACGAAGCTCGGCGTCGTGGGCGAGGATGGCGCCATCGTCAGCCCGACAAGCGTCCCGACGAGCGACGAGCGCGGTCCGGCCGATCTCGTCGCGCGGATCGCCGCGGCGGTGGCGCCGCTCGTCGCGACGGCCCGCGAGGCGGGACGGACGATCGCCGGATGCGGCGTCTCGGTGGCCGGGTTTCTCGACCGCGAGCGTGAGGCGATGCACGGCAACGCGAACCTTCCCCGCCTCTGCGGCTTTCCCCTCCGGCGCGCGCTCGAGTCGCGGCTCGGGATGCAGTGTCGGCTCGAGGTGGACTCGAACGCGGCCCTGCTCGCCGAGCACCGGCACGGCGCGGTCCGCGGCACGTCGCGCGCGTTAGGCGTGACGGTGGGGACGGGACTGGGCGGAGCGGTGCTGGTGGACGGACAGCTCCTCCGCTACACCGGGGAATGCGCGGGCGACCTCGGCCACATCATCCTCGATCCCGATGGACGGCCGTGCAGCTGCGGGGCGCGCGGCTGCCTCGAGGCGATGGTGAACACCGCGGCGCTGCGCGAGCGTGGCGGCGGCAGGACGGTGCGCGAGATCATCGCCGCCGCCGGCTCGGGTGAGCAGGGGGCGCGCGACGCGCTCGCCGAAACGGGGTGGTGGCTCGGGCTCGGGCTCGCCGCGCTCTCGCCGGTCTTCGCGCCGGAGCGCATCGTGGTCGGGGGGGGCGTCGCCGCGGCGGGCGAGCTGCTGCTCGCGCCGACGCGCGAGAGCTACGTGCAGCACGCCGCTCCCGCGCATGCGGAGACCGTCGCCATCGCCGGCTCGGCGTTCGCGGGATGGGAAGGGATCGTCGGCGCGGCGAGTCTCGTCTTTCACGGGGACGCCTAGAGCGATGCCGGGCGCGCAAATCCGGCTCTTTCCGACGCCGGACGCGATCGGGGAGCACGTCGCAGCGGTCGTGCTCGAGCGCATCGAGCGCGCACGGCGCGAGGAGCGACGCTTCCTCCTCGGCTGTCCCACCGGGCGCACGCCGAAGCCGATCTTCGCGGCGATGGGACGACTGCTCGCGCGGACGCGCGCGGACATCTCGCATCTGGCGCTCGTCATGATGGACGAGTACCTGGTGCCGCAGGGCGAAGCGTTAGGCTATGCGCCGTCGAGCGCGCCCTGGTCGTGTCATCACTTCGCGCGGGCCGAGATCGCCGACCGGCTGAATGCGGGGCTCCCGGAGGCGCACCGGCTGCGCACCGCGTCGATCTGGTTCCCCGACCCGCGCGACCCGGCCGCGTACGACGCGCGCATCGCGACGGTGGGGGGAATCGACTACTTCCTCCTCGCCTCGGGGGCGACCGACGGTCACGTCGCCTTCAATCCGCCGGGGAGCCCGCGCGAGAGCCGGACGCGGATCATCGCGCTCTCCGAGGAGACGCGCCGCGACAACCTGCAGACGTTCCCGAGCTTCGGCACCCTCGACGCCGTCCCGCATCACGGGATCAGCGTCGGGATCGACACCATCATCCGCTCGAAGGAGGCGGCGATGGTGGTCTGGGGCGAGGGCAAGCGCCTGACGCT
>DATAIN010000333.1:0-2005 GCA_036262635.1 Gemmatimonadaceae bacterium
TCGAACCTCGGAGTCACTCTCGTCTCCCATCGCGGTTTCTCAGGTTCTCTCATCTCTGGACAAGAGATCGGAGTCACTCTCGTCTCCCATCGCGGTTTCTCAGGTTCTCTCGTCGACCCTCTCTGTCGAGCTCGACAACGCAACGCCCGCCTGACGTTTACCCCCCTCCTCCCTCTCTCCTCGTTGACATTCCCTCCAGCTCGGCCTACGGTGTCTCGAATTGTCGTTCCCACCCTTGCCCGGGAGGTCCCGTGCGCCTCACTCGTGCAGCCGCTCTCCTCACTTCGATGCTCGTGCTCGCCGCGACCGCGGGGGCACAGCAGCGACGAATCACCGGACGCGTCGCCGCCAGCGGAACGAACGAGCCCCTCGTCGCCGTGAGCATCCTCGTCGCCGGCACCACGCTCGGCACGCGCACCAATGACGCCGGCGAGTTCTCCCTCGTCGCCCCCGACGCCGAGGTGCAGCTCGTCGCCCGGCGCATCGGCTTCAAGCAGCAGACGCTGCGCGTGCCGCGCGACCAGGCACAGGTGACCTTCTCGCTCGATCGCGACGTGCTGATGCTCGAGGAGCAGGTCGTCACCGGCGAGAACACGACGGTGGCGCGCCGCAACGCGGCCAACGACATCGCGACCGTGAGCAGCACCGAGCTCACGCGCGCGCCGACTCCGACGATCGAGAACGCGCTCGCCGGCAAGATCGCCGGCGCCTCGGTGTCGCAGAACTCCGGCGCGCCCGGGGGAGGCATCCAGGTGCAGCTCCGCGGCGTGACGACGATCAACGGGTCGCCCGATCCGCTCTACATCGTCGACGGCGTCATCGTCAGCAACGACGCGATCGCCAGCGGCGCGAACGCGATCACCGCCGCCGCGGCGGGCGGGAACGCGTCGAACCAGGACAACCCGGTGAACCGCATCGCCGACTTCAATCCCTCGGACATCGAGCGCATCGAAGTCCTCAAGGGCGCGTCCGCGTCGGCGATCTACGGTTCGAAGGCGTCGAACGGTGTCATCATCATCACGACGAAGCGCGGAAGCAGCGGAGCGCCGCGCTTCAACCTCGTGCAACGCGTCGGCACCCAGGAGATCTCGAACGAGATCGGCTCGCGCCACTGGACCCTCCCCGGCGTCTACGACTACTTCGGCCCGAAGACCCCCGCGGACACGGCGCGCTATCGCGCGCTGTACGGCAGCGGCGCGACCACCGACTACGAGAAGCTCCTCTTCGGCCAGCGCGATCCGTCGTACGAGACGAACCTCAGCGCGCGCGGGGGGAGCGAGGCGACGCGGTACTTCGTCTCCGGCCTGCTCAAGCGCGACGCGGGAATCATGCGCGGCACGGGGTACGACAAGCAGTCCCTCCGCGCGAACCTCTCGCAGACCTTCAGCCGGCGGATGACGCTCGACGTCAACACGAACTTCGTCCACAGCAACGCGCAGCGCGGGCTGAGCAACAACGACAACAGCGGCACCAGCTACTACATGGTGCTGCCATTCACGCCGAGCTTCGTCAACCTGCGGCCGGTGAACGGCGAGTATCCCGCGAATCCCTTCGAGCGCAGCAACCCGATCCAGACGCGCGACCTGCTGCAGAACACCGAGAACGTCTACCGCTTCACCGCGGCCGCGAACGCGCGCTACTCGGTGTTCAGCCGCGACCGTCAGAGCCTGACGCTCTCGCTCAACGGCGGCATCGACCAGTTCTCGCAGCGCAACGACATCTTCTCGCCAAACGAGCTGCTCTTCGAGCCGCAGGACGGACTCCCCGGCACGGTGGTCCGCGGCTCGACGGGGAACGTCAACTCGAACCTCAACGCCAGCCTCGTGCACACCTTCTCGCCGGTGGGCATGGCGCTCACCGCGACGACGTCGGCCGGCGTGCAGCGCGAGCGGCGCGATCTCGACGGCGCGAGCATCCTCACGCGCGGCCTCATCCCGGGGCAGAGCGGGGTGGACCAGGGCTCCAGCGTCACCGTCACCCCGGTGTCCTTCCCCGCGTGCGCCAC
>DATAIN010000334.1:0-1753 GCA_036262635.1 Gemmatimonadaceae bacterium
AGTCAGTGCGCTCACGGCACCGGAGCGCGTCGCGGTGCCGGAGGTACCTGGCGTTCCGGTGCTCACTGGCCGGCGATCCCGGCGCCCGATGCGTCGGGGGTGTCCTGCCCGGTGATCGCGAGGAAGAGCTCCTCGAGCCCGCGGCCCTCGAGGTCGGGACGGCTGGCGGCGATCTCGGCGATGCTGCCGAGCACCATGCACTGTCCGGCCTGGATGATGAGGATCCGCGTGCAGAGCTCCTCGACGAGGTGGAGCAGGTGCGAGCTGAGGATGACCGCGGTGCCGGCGTGCGCGCGGGCGAGGATCGCCGCCTTCATCCGGCGGATGCCTAACGGGTCGAGCCCCGTGAGGGGCTCGTCGAGGAGAAGGGCCTTCGGTTGATGGAGGAAGGCGCAGGCGATGGCGAGCTTCTGTCGCATCCCGCGCGAGAGCTCGGCGGGGAGGGCGGTGCGCTTGTCGGACAGCTCGAGCTCCTGGAGCAGGGGCTCGATGCGGGCGGCGGCATCGGCCACGCCGTAGAGCCGCGCGACGAAGCGGAGGTGGTCGTCCACCGTCATGTACTCGAAGAGCTGCGGCTCGTCGGGGACGAAGGCGAGCGTCTTCTTCGCCGCGACCGGCTCGCTCAGCAGGTCATGACCGGCGATCCGGATCGTCCCGCTGGTCGGCCGGATGATCCCGGCGAGAGAGTGCAGGGTGCTCGTCTTCCCCGCGCCGTTCGGGCCGACGAGGCCAAGCACCTCGCCGGGGGCGACCGAAAACGAGATCCCGCGGACCGCCGTGAAGTCGCCGTACTGCTTGACGAGGTCGCGGACCTCGATGGTGTCGTTCTGCATGCCGTAATACTGACGCGAGCACGAACGACGTCAACGGGCGCTCGGCGCTCGGCGGCGAGCGCCGAGCGCCGCGGTCCCTCTACTGCTCGCGCGCCGGCATCGAGAGCTGCTGGCCCGGGTGGATCAGGTCGGGATTCGGAATCTGCTGCTTGTTCGCCTCCCAGATCTGCTTCCACTTGGCCTCGTCGCCGTAGACGGTCTTCGCGATCTTCCGCAGCGAGTCGCCCTTCTGCACCTCGTAGCCGAAGCCGAGGGGAGCCGGCGAGGCGTTGTTCGATTCGTTGGCCATGATGGTCATCCTCCGTGAAAGTGGTGCATGGTCGAGTGCAATGCCGGGGCCGCGGCGCGGTCAACCGGCCGAGGCGTCGGGCGGTACCCGCGCCGCGCGCGGACGGTTCTCGTCCTGCTCGGCGGGCCCGAGCGCCATGATCGCGGGCCCGTTGACGACGTTGCCGTAGGCGTCGAAGCGTGATCCATGGCACGGGCAGTCCCACGACTTCTCGGTCGAGTTCCAGTGCACGACACAGCGGAGGTGCGTGCACGTCGCGGAGCGCTCGTGGATGTTCCCCTCTTCGTCGCGATAGGCGGCGACGCGATGGACGCCACGGCGAACCACCGCGCCCTCGCCGGGCGGGATGTTGGCGACGTCGCCGGTCTCGCCCGGGCGCACCCAGTCGCGATACTGCACCGCGACGTTGAGGTTCTCCTTGAGCAGCCCGGGCGCGCTGCGCAGCGCGACGCGCTTCGGGTCGTAGATCTCCGACCACGCGTTCGGGCGGCCGAGCACGAGGTCCGCGAGCAGCATCCCGGCGATCGCGCCGTGCGTCATCCCGTTCCCCGAGTCGCCGGTCGCGAGGTAGACGTTAGGCGTCCCGTCCGGGTTCGGTCCGATGAAGGCGAGATAGTCGGCGGGCTCCAGC
>DATAIN010000335.1:0-5190 GCA_036262635.1 Gemmatimonadaceae bacterium
GTCGCCTCGAGCGCGGCGAGGGTGAGCTTGTCGACACGCAGCGCGCGCGCGAGGGGATTCGCGCGAAGGCGCGCGATGAGCGCGCGCTCGCCGACGATGATCCCCGCCTGCGGGCCGCCGAGTAGCTTGTCGCCGCTCATCGTGACCACCGACGCGCCCGCGTCGAGTGCCTCGCGGGCGGTGATCTCCCCGGTGAGTCCGAACTCGTCCAGCGGCAGCAGCAGTCCGCTGCCGAGATCGTGAACGATCGGCACGCCCGCTTCACGGGCGACGGGAACCAGGTCGCGCACGCTGACCTCGGCGACGAACCCCTCCAGCGCGAAGTTGCCGCGGTGCACCTTGAGGATCGCGCCCGTCTCCGGGCCGAGTGCGCGGCGATAATCGTCGAGGTGCGTGCGATTCGTGGTTCCGATCTCGACGAGCGCCGCGCCGCTCTTCGCCATGATGTCGGGAACGCGGAAGCTGCCCCCGATCTCCACCAGCTCGCCGCGCGAGACGATCGCCTCGCGTCCCGACGCGAGCTCGCTCAGCGCGAGAACGAGCGCCGCCGCGCAGTTGTTGACGACCATCGCGTCCTCGGCGCCGGTGAGCTCGCGCAGCAGGCTCACCGCGTGCGAGTGGCGCGAGCCGCGGGTGCCGCGCTCGAGATCGTACTCCAGATTGCTGAACCCCTCGGCGATCGCCGCGACCGCGGCGCGCGCGGCGACGGCGAGCGGCGCGCGTCCAAGGTTGGTGTGCAGCACGACCCCCGTCGCGTTGATCACCGGACGGAGCGAGGGCCGGCGGCGGAGATCGAGCGCCTGCGAGACGGCCTGCGTCCATGCATCGGGGGAGGACGGCGACGTTGCGGGATCGCGGCGCGCCGCATCGATCACGTCGCGCACCGCGTCGGCCACGAGCGAGCGCGGCTCGCTGGCGAGCAGCGGACGCAGCGCCTCGCTCTCGAGCAGCGAGCCGACGCTCGGCAGGGCACGGCGCGGATCGATGCTCATGGTCGCGGGGGACGCGCTCGCGTCGTGTCGGGCCGCGCGGGCTGGGCCTTCGTGCTGTCGGCGGCGGCGGGCTTCGGCGTCGCGAAGACGCGGTCGCTCGTGCGCGGGTTGCCGACGAGACCGCGCACGTCCATCGCGCGCAGGCGGTACGCGGTGACCGGCGTGAGCGGGGCGCCGATTCGCACCATCACCGTCGAGCGCGGCGAGGGCCGGCTGGGCTTCGCGAGCGCGGTGGTGTCGCCACCCTGTGCGCCCGCGCGCGGACGTCCTCTCGGCAGCGGCACGCTCGACACACCCGGCGCGCGCGCGCCCGCGGGAGGCGCGGCGCGCGTGGTGTCGGCGCGCGATCGCGCCGCGCGCGCCGAATCGGCGGCGATGCTGTCGCGGATGCGACGCTGGTCGAGGAACGCGGAATCGGTGAGCAGCGCCGCGATCGGGATGCGGGTCGAGTCGGCGCGCAGCAGCGCGAAGTTCGCGGTCGTGAGATTGCGCGCCGGATCGAGGGGCTTGTCGAAGTCCACGCGCAGCGTCACCGAGTCCTCGACCGCGAGCTTGTCGATGCGCGGCCCGATGGTGTCGTGCACGAAGGCGAGCAGCTCGACGCGGCCGCTGTCGGCGATCGCGATGCCGACGGTGTCGAAGAGCTCGCGCATGTCGAGCTCGCGATTGTGGTTCGCGTCGACGAGCCCGCGGAGCAGGTAGCTGCCGGCGGGGAAGGCGCGGATCTCGAAGCGCCCCGTGCTGTCGGTGACCGCGGTCCAGGAAAACGTCGTATCCCCCCGGGCGAACGCCTGCACGAGCGCGCCGACCGCGGGCTTCCCCGCGACCCAGTCGAAGACCACACCGCGCACGGCCGTCCGTGGAATCTCCGCGCCCGTCGAGAAGAAGGTGGACGCGCCGGTGCGCAGCACGTTGCCGCGCAGGTCGGAGATTCCGGGAAGCAGGGTGACGGTGTACGCCGTGTTCCTGCGGAAGTTGCGCCGCGGGCGCACGGTGATCGCGTCGCGATGCCAGCTCACGCGCGGCGCGCCGTCGCTCGGCGACACGACCACCATCTGGTCGAGCCCACCCGCCGCGCCGGTCGGCCGCTCGTTCACGACCTCGTCGAAGCGGAACACGACTTCCTTCGGGGCGACGTTCACCTTCCCGGTGTCGGGAGTGACGCGCAGGATCTTCGGCGGCGCGTGGTCCTCGGGTCCCCCCGGAGGCGCCTGCACGGTCGCGCAGCCGAGGATCGCACCGGCCGCGGCGAACGTGACCCTGCGGGCCACGCGGTGGATTCCGTGCGTCACGCGCCGCCGAGCGACTGGACCAGGGCGGCGAGCTGGGCGCGCCGGCTCGTCCACTGCGTGAGCTTCTGCCGCTCGCTCCCGACGACCTCCGGCTTCGCCTTCTGCACGAACCCCGGATTCGCGAGCCGCTTCTCGAGCGCGCCGAGCTGCTTCTCCAGCTCCTCGAGCTCCCTCGCGAAGCGCGCGCGCTCCTTCGCCACGTCCACGTTGCCGTCGAGCAGCATCGCCGCGGTGCCGCCGCCGGCGAGCGCGGTCTTCGCGTTAGGCGTGCCGGCCGGTGGGTCGCCCCAGGCGAGTCGCGACCAGCTCAGCCGCTCGATGGTCGCCGACTCCTCGCGCAGGAGCGTGCTCGCCGTCTGGCTCGCGCCGTCGACGTGCACGGTCACCGGGCGCCGCTCGGGGATGTTGAACGCCGAGCGCTGCTGCCGGAGCCGCACCACCGCGTCGCGCACGGTCTCGAACTCCGCGGCCGCTGCATCGCTGATGCCTCGCGCCTTCGGCCACGGCGCACGGGCGATGAACTCCGAGTCGCGCTGACCGGGAAGGCGCTGCCAGAGCGCCTCGGTGATGAACGGGACGATCGGGTGCAGCAGGCGGAGCGCACGGTCGAAGGCGTGCACCAGCACCGCGCGGGCGACCTCGCGATCGTCGCTCTCGCTCTGCAGCCGCGCCTTGCTCACCTCGAGGTACCAGTCGGCCAGCTCGTTCCAGACGAAGCGGCGCGCGCTCTCGGCGTACTCGTTGAGACGCATCCCGCGCTGACGCTCCTGCACGGGCCACGTCGTGCCATTCGCCGGGCGTGCGGGGCCGAGCGCCGCGTCGCACTCCGCGATTGCGACGTCGAGCCGCTCGAGGATCCAGCGATCGGCGCGCGTCAGCCGCGACTCGGCGATCGCCGCGAGCGGGCGTACCGAGTCTTCTCCGGCCTGGCCGAGCAGGAAGCGGGCGATGTTCCAGAGCTTCGTCGCGAAGTTCCGGCCGGGCGCGAAGGTCTTTTCGAGATCCGCCGGATCGAAGATCGCGTCGGCGCCCATGCCGAGGCTGGAGACGATCGTCCAGCGCAGCGCATCGGCGCCGTACTGCGCGACGACGTCGAGCGGGTCGATGCCGTTGCCTAACGACTTCGACATCTTGCGATGCTGCGTGTCGCGCGCCGTGCCGTGGAGGTACACCGTGTGGAAGGGCGCGTCCCCCATGAAGCGATACCCCGACATGATCATCCGCGCGACCCAGAAGAAGAGGATCTCCGGGGCGGTGACGAGCACGTCGCCGGGATAGAACACCTTCAGGTCGCGCGACTGCTCGTCCGGCCAGCCGAGGGTGGACATCGGCCAGAGCCACGACGAGAACCAGGTGTCGAGCACGTCGTCGTCCTGCCGCACCCCGCCGCCGCACGTCGGGCACTCGTTCGGGTCCTCGCGCAGCGCGTCCTGCCAGTTGCAGTCGTCGCAGTAGAACACCGGGACGCGGTGTCCCCACCAGAGCTGACGCGAGATGTTCCAGTCGCGAATCCCCTCCAGCCAGTTCACGTACACCGCTTCCCACCGCTCGGGAAGGATGCGCGTGCGGCCGCTGCGCACCGCGTCGAGCGCGGGCGCGGCGAGTGGCTTCATCTTCACGAACCACTGATCGGAGAGCCGCGGCTCGACCACCGTGTCGCAGCGATAGCAGTGCCGCACCGAGTGACGGTGATTCTCCACCCTCACGAGCTGCCCCTCGTCGCGCAGCTGCTCGACGATGCGCTTCCGCGCCTCGAAGCGGTCGACCTCGCGCAGCTCGGCGGGAACGCGGCCGCTCGCGTCGCTCACCTCGCCCATCGTCCCCTCGGGGGTGATGACGACGGGCATCGGCAGCTTGTGGCGGACGCCGACCTCGAAGTCGTTCGCGTCGTGCGCCGGCGTGATCTTCACCACGCCGGTGCCGAACGCGGGGTCGGCGTACGCATCGGCGATCACCGGGATGCGCACGTTGGCAACCGGCAGCATCACGTACTTCCCGACGAGATCGCGGTAGCGATCGTCGTCCGGATTCACCGCGACCGCGACGTCGCCGAGTAGCGTCTCCGGCCGCGTCGTCGCGACGGTGAGCCCCTGTGACGGGTCGTCGGCGAGGGAGTACATGATGTGATAGAGCTTGCCCTCCTCCTCCTCGTGCTCCGCCTCCTCGTCGCTGAGCGAGGTGAGACAGCGCGGGCACCAGTGGATGACGCGATGGCCGCGGTAGATGAGCCCATCCTCGTAGAGCCGCACGAACGCTTCGCGCACGGCGACGGAGAGCTCGGGCGAGAGCGTATAGCGCGTGCGGGACCAGTCGCACGACCCGCCGATCGCCTTGATCTGCTCGAGGATCTCGCCGCCGGTGGTACGCACGAACTCCGCGGTGCGCGCGACGAACGCGTCGCGGCCGAGGTCGAAGCGCGTCTTTCCCTCGCCGGCAAGCTGCTTCTCGATGACGTTCTGGGTCGCGATCCCGGCGTGGTCGGTGCCGGGAAGCCAGAGCGCCTCGTCGCCCGCCATTCGCCGCCAGCGCGTGAGCACGTCCTGCACCGTGAGATTCAGCCCGTGGCCGACGTGCAGGATCGCGGTGACGTTCGGCGGCGGCATCATGATCACGAACGGATCGACGCTGCCGCCCTCGCGGTTGGTGCGCTCCGCGCGCGCCGTGAACACGCCGGCCTCCGCCCAGCGCGCATACAGCGCGCGCTCGGTTGCCTGGGGGTCGTACTGTGCGGGGAGGTCAGCCTGGCTGCTGCGCGGAGCGGAGGTCGTCATTGGGCGCGGAGAAGACGCGGTGGCGGCCGAATCTTCAAGCTAACGGGCGGCGCTACTGGCGGGAAAGCGGCGAGCGATACGGGACGAGGAGCAGGACGAGGGGCAGAATGAGGGGCAGAACTCGGGGCAGGGTGA
>DATAIN010000336.1:0-1522 GCA_036262635.1 Gemmatimonadaceae bacterium
CAGCTACCAGGCGTTCGGGATTCATTGCAGGCGGGCGATGACTTGGTCGCGGTATCGGAGATCGAGCTCGGCTACCGCAAGATGGCGTCGCGCGAGGTCCGCTTCAACCGGGGCGATCTCGCCAAGCCGATCGACGGTCACATCGGCGAGCGCTCGGACCCGGATGTCGGGTAGACGAACGAGCAGCTCGTTTCGTCCCTCGCGGCGGATCTCGCTCACCCGCGCGAAGAGCGAGGGATAGCTCGCTCGCAGCTCGGCGAGGAGCCGGGCGAGCGCGGTGTCGCGCGTCGCGACGATCGGCAGGTCGAGCTTCGTCGAGGTGGGATCGATCGGAAGCGCCTGCCCCTGCCCGTCGATGACGGTGAACCCCTTCGCGTTCGGGACGAGCGCGACGGGAAGGTTCTCCTGGACGCGAACGACGAGCGTGCCGGGAAGCTTGCGCTCGATGCGCGCGGCGCGGATCTGCGGATGCCGCCGCAGCCGCGCGACGAGGGGAGCGGGATCGTCCCACACGCTCGCAGCGGAGTCCAGCCGGAGCCGGGCGATGAGATCGGCCGGCGGCAGGTACACCGCGCCGCGGATCTCGACCTTCTTCACCCGGAAGAAGGCGAGGCGACCGAGCATTCGCGGCCCGGTCCATGGCAGCGAGAGCAGCGCGGCGACGACGACGAGCGCCGCGACACGCCGGACTACCCGCGCGGCGCGCGAGCGTTCCTTCGGTTGAGGAGCGCTCTCGCTCACGACTCGCGGAGTCGAGCGAGCAGCTCGGGACCGGTGCGCGTGATGTCCCCTGCCCCGATCGTCACGACGACGTCGCCGGGCCGCACCGCGCCGGCGAGCGCCTCCGCGAGCACCCCGCGCTCGCCGCGCCAGGCGATCGGCGTCCCCGCGCCCTGCATCTCGCGCGCGATCAGCCCGGAGGTGACTCCCTCGATCGGCTGCTCGCGCGCCGGATAGATCTCGGTGAGGAAGACGAGATCCGCGACGCCGAGCGACTCCGCGAACTCGCGCGCGAAGTCGCGCGTCCGCGTGAAGAGATGGGGCTGGAATGCGGCGACGAGCCGCCGCCCCGGGAACGCGACGCGCGCCGTCTCCAGCGCCGCCTTCACCTTGGCCGGGTTGTGGGCGTAGTCGTCCACGACCGACACGCCGCGCGCTTCGCCGAGCCGCTGGAAGCGGCGCTCGACGCCGGCATAGCCGCCCAGTCCCGCCGCCATGCGCTCCACCGTGAGGCCTAACGTCAAGCCGGACGCGATCGCGGCGAGGGCGTTGAGGACGTTGTGGCGCCCCGGCACCGGCAGCGCGACCTCGCCCAGCGCGTCGCCGTCGAACTCGACGCCGAAGCGCGATCCCTCGGGGGCGAGGGCGAGCCGCACCGCGCGGACGCGCGCGTCGGGGGAGTCGATCCCGTAGCGCATCACCTCGGCGCTCGACGGCGTGGGAAGCGTGCTCGCGCCGCGGTCGTCGGCGCAGAGCACGACGTGCGTCGCCGGGCGGACGAAGCGCGCGAAGGTCTCGCGGA
>DATAIN010000337.1:0-4610 GCA_036262635.1 Gemmatimonadaceae bacterium
CCGGCGTCGCGCTCATCAGCCGGTGCCCGAAGGTCAGCGCGTACCCATCGAGATCCCGCACCGTATAGTCGCGGAAGTTCCACGCGCGATCGCCTGGCGGCTGGGCGACCTGAACGCCGTTCGCCCGGTGGAACTCGTACAGCTCGTCCGCGTTGCCGATGACGAAGAACAGCGAACATCCCTCGGGCGCGGGCGTCCCGGGCTCGAGGAAGAGCTGCGTCTCGCCGATGTTGACGCCAGCCATCGTCGCGGGCTCACCCCAGCTGAAGGCGTGGAAGAAGCCGAGGCGGGTCGTGTAGAACTCGATCGCGGCCGCGAGGTCCGCCACGCGCAGCGACGCGTGGTACTGCTCGACGTCGACGTGTGGTGCGGTGGCAGGAGCCATGGTTCGTTCCTCGCGCGACGAGACTGGTCGAGATCGCGGTCAGCGTGCGGACGCGGCGCGCTCGCGCTCCGGCGTCGCGAAATCGTGGAAGACGCGGAACCGGTTGCCGTCGATGTCCGCGGCGGTGAACTCGTGCAGTCCCCACGACTGCGATTCCGGAGCGGAGAGCAGGATGGCGCTCGTCGCGTCCCAGGCGCGATACAGGTCGTCGACCTCGCCCTTGCTGTTCAGGTTGAGCCAGATCACGACTGGACTTTCGTTTCCGGATGCCTCGCGAAACGCCGAGCCGGCGAGGAAGAGCCGGCATCCATCGCGCGAGACGCCGGCAAGCGCGATGTCCTCGGCGAGCCAGTCGAGATTGAAGCCCAGCTTCTCGCGGTAGTACGCCGCGGCGACGACGACGTCGAACACCGGAACCTCGGGCACGGCGCCGGGCAGCTCGGGAGTCATGGGTGTGCTCGCCGCGTCAGGCGTCGGCGCGACTCGGCTGCCCGAATCGCCGGGCCGAACGCTGGCGCGCGCGCTCCCGCTCGACTTCGCGGTCGCGCGGCGGCCCGCCGGGCTTCAGCTCCTGCAGCAGACGTCCGGCGGCCGCGGTCACCTCGTCGATTGCACGCTCGAAGGCGGCTGCGTTCACTCGTGACGGCTTGTGCATCCCGCTCAGCTTGCGCACGAACTGCAGCGCGGCGTCACGCACCTCTGTCTCGCTCGCGGGGGGCTCGAAGTTCGCGAGCGTGCGGATGTTGCGGCACATCGGTCCTCCTTCCACTGGGCGGCGCTTGATAATCGCGAGCGAAGGGCGCGACCGCAAATGCCGCCACCTTCTACTCGCCGGGACCGGCGAAGAGAATGAGGTTCCCGTCCGGATCCCGCACGATGAAGGTGCGCGCGCCCCACGGCTCGCTCCGCAGCGGCTGCACGAACTCGACGCCGGCCGCCTCGTATTCGCGGAAGAGCGGCTCGGCGTCGTCGAGCGCGATCGTCGCGGAGAGCAGCTGCTCGGCGTCGCGGAGACGCGTGTCGAGAACCGGGGCATCGACGTGTCGCAGGTTCAGCCGCGCTCCATCGCGGACCACCTGGCCGTACGACGGTGGCTCACCCCAGGTGAACGCCAGCCCGAAGCCGAGCTTCCGCACGTAGAACTCGGCCGACATCGCGACGTCGCGCACGAAGAGCTGAGGCTCGGCGGCGACCAGCGTGGTCATCGATGGCATGCGAGTGTCGGCGGGGCTCCGTGCACGTCAGCTACGCGACGCCGCCGGCTCCGTCCATCGCCGCAGCCGCAGCACCCACACGAGCGCGAGGCCAAGCGTCGCTCCCGCGACGTTGAGGATGACGTCGTTCACGTCCGCGGCGCGATAGCTCCCCCACGCACTCGACAGATACTGCACGAGCTCGATGCTCACCGAAAGCGCGATCGCGATCAGCATCCCTCGCCCGAAGCTCAGCTGCGGCCAGAGCAGCGGGATCAGGATGCCGAGCGGGAAGAAGAGCACGAAGTTGCCGCGCGCGTTGTGCACGCAGAAGGCGTGCGCGGTCGAGTTCCGGCGCAGGCTCGCCGAGGAGCAGGTCAGCGACGCGAGACGCGGATGGATCTCGATCCCTCCCCTCCCCTCGGCGATCAGGCGAGAGCTGCGGTTGGGGGTGAGCGTCGCCGCGGCGACGGCCGCGAGATAGAGCACGAAGATCATCAGTAGCATCTCGCGCCCCACCGACAGCGGGTGCGCGCGAGCGCGATGGTGGACCAGCCTGACGATCAGCCAGGAGGGGACGACGATCGCCGCCACGACGAGAACCGGAACGAAGAGACTGCGATACGGGAGGATCGGATAGATGATCCGGGGATACCTCCGGTAGACGAGGTACCCCACGAGGACGAGCGCGGCGGCCGCGCCCGCCCAGGCGAGACCGCGCGCCCCTCCGTGCCTGACGGTCAACTCATCCCTCGATGGTGAAGATCTCGCGGCGGCCATGGTCGATGAAGTCGTGGTAACCTTTCATCACGGCCTCGAACTCCTTGCCGACTTCGGGAGCGACGTTGTCCATCGACATGAACGCGGCGAGATCGGCGACCTCGTACTCTCCGACCAGCGTCCAGAACCGCTCGCCGGTCAGGTCGGTCAGAACGCGCATGCGCCCCATCTTGTGGCGCTCCATGAGCTTCGCCATCGCGAGGAACTTTTCCTTCAGCGGCTTCACCTGGCCGGGCTTGCAGTGATAGACGTCGCGGACGAGCAGCATGGGTGCCTCCGGGTGCGGGTGGCGAACTGGCGGCTCGCTAAGCTGCGATCGTCCGGCTCGCGGCGGTAGGGCGCGCGCTCGACGCTCAGCCGTCGAGCCGCCAGAACGCGCCCGTGAGCCCCGCCTCTTCGAAGATCGCGTGCGCCTCGTCGAGCGTGCGACGCCGCCACTCCGGCGCGAGCCGGTCCCGGAACCAGAGCCGGGCGAGGCGCCAGAGTGAGTCGAGGCTGAAGATCGCCCCGACCGGGATCCCGCTCGTCTCGCTCCAGCGCCGTACGTGCTCCTCCGACCGGAAGAGTCGCATCGTGCTTCAGGTGAAGACGATGTCGGCCCACCAGCCTGCCGCGGGCACGGCGAAGTGCGCCACCGGTGCGAGGCCCGGAGATTCGGCGACTACGCGATCGGCGTCGACCGCGAGGGCGAGCTCCGCGCCGCAGTCGAGGCAGCGCGTCTCGACTCGCGCTTCGGACGGCCGGCCCGCCGCGGCCAGCATCGCGGGAATCCCGAGCGCGTCCCAGATGCAGTTCGCGAAGTACTCACGCCCGCCGATGTGGACGCGGTGGTCGGTCGGCACCCCGGAGAAGGGCGCCGCCATCCGGATGTCACGCGTGCCCGGCTCGAGAAGGAAGGCCCGACCCGCGGCGAGCCGCTCGAAGGCCGCGCCGACCTCGGCCTCCGAGTCGGCGACGTCGCGAGCGACGTTCGCGACCGAGGGCCGCTCCCCGCGAAGGAAGCTCTCGAGAACGGCGAGGCGGACGCGCGCGTCGAGATCGGTCAGAACAGCTCCTCCGCCAGCGCGACGATGATCCCCGCCGGACCGCGCACGTAGCACAGCCGGTACGAGCTCTCGTACTGCACCACCTCGCCGACGAGCCCAGCGCCGGCGGCGCGCAGCCGGGCGACGGCGTCGTCCACGCTGTCGACGGCGAACATGACGCTGCGGAGACCGGGCGCGTTAGGCGGTGCGATCGCCGGCGTCATCGCGACCAGCGCCGGATTGCGAAACTTCGTCAGCTCGAGCCGCCCGTGACCGTCGGGGGTCCGCATCATCACGATGTCGGCCCTGACGTCGTCGATCCCGTTGAGGCGGTCCACCACCGGCCCCGCGACCTCCGCCCTGCCTTCGACGGCCATCCCGAGCACGGTGAAGAACTCGATCGCGGCGTCGAGGTCGTCGACGACGACGCTGATGTGGTCGAGCCGCTTGATGGTCATGTCGTGAGCCGCGACATCTACTCTACCACATTGATGTCGGACACGTTGAATCGCGTGACGCTCCAGACTCCCCCTGCCATGACGCGCAGCTCGTAGTGCCCGTTGGCCAGCACCGGCGCCGGTCCGTTGCTGCCGAACCCCGGCGGCACCGTCCCATAGCGAATCTCGGCCGGAAGTCGCATCGCCGGCGCACCCGATTGACGCGCGATCGCCCACTCGACGTGTCCCTGCGTGCCGCGCGAGCGGCCGACCCCGCGCGTGCTGATCTCGACGCGCTCCACCGCCGCCGGCGTGCGGCCGGCGGCCGCGGTGAGCCGGATGATGAGCTCCGCCGCCGGCACGCCGCGTCGCACGTCCCCGAGCACGCTCGGGCGCGTGGAGCACCCGAGCGCGAGCGCGCAGACGAGGGCCAACCTCAAGAGACTCACGAGTCCTCCCTCCTGCCTAACGTCCCCCGCGCCCGATCGTCGGACGACCCTCAGCTGCGCACATAGCGCACGTGCGTGGCGTCCGGACCATCGAGCACCCCGTCGATGCGAAATCGCGGCCGGGGCTCGCGCAGCTTCTCGAAGAGCCGCCGCCCGCCGCCGAACAGCACCGGTGCCAGCGCGACCTCGAGCTCGTCGACGACGCCGAGGTTCAGGTACTGCTGGATCACATCCGCTCCGCCCGCGATCCGGATGTCGCGACCACCGGCGGATTCGCGAGCGAGCTCCAGTGCGCGCTCCGGCCCATCGTTCGAAAAGTGGAAGGTCGTCCCACCGGGGCG
>DATAIN010000338.1:0-3580 GCA_036262635.1 Gemmatimonadaceae bacterium
GCGTGGTGCAGCTCGACGCGAGCTGCATGCACGGACCGACGAAGCGCGCCGGCGCGGTCGCGGCGCTCGAGGACATCGCGACGCCGTCGCTCGTCGCGAAGGCGGTGATGGATCACACCGACCACATCCTGCTCGTCGGCGAGGGCGCGAAGCGCTTCGCCCTCCAGATGGGGTTCCAGACACAGAACCTCCTCACCGAGAAGAGCCGTCAGGACTGGCTGCGCTGGCGCTCGCGGCTCAACCCGAACGACAACTGGCTCGACAGCACCGAGACTCCCGCGGCGGCCGGCGCGACGCCGACGCGCACGAGCACACGCGAGCGCACGCAGGGGAGCGAGGGGTGGACGCACGACGGGCTCGAGCTCGCGTACGACGAGCACGGCGTCCCCTACACCTACGGGACGATCAACATGAATGCCGTCGCGCCTAACGGCGACATTTCATCAGTTACAACCACCAGTGGGTTGTCGTGGAAGATCCCGGGTCGCGTCGGCGACTCGCCGATCATCGGTGCGGGGCAGTACTGCGACAACGAGGTCGGCGCGGCCGGATCGACGGGGCGCGGCGAGGCGAACATCAAGGTCTGCGGCGCCTTCCTCGCCGTCGAGTTCATGCGCCAGGGGATGTCGCCGGAGCAGGCGCTGATGAAGGTCATGGAGCGCGTCATCGCCATGACCGAGAAGCGGCTCCTCGACGATCGCGGGCGCCCCTGGTTCGACCTCAACTTCTACGCGGTGGCGAAGGACGGGCGCTACGCCGGCGCCTGCGCCTACGAGGGCGCCCGCTTCGCGGTCGCCGACGCCAGGGGCGCCCGGCTCGAGAGCAGTGCCTACCTGTTCAAGCGCGCCGAGCGCCCGACGCGGCGCCCGGTCAGCGGCACGCTCACCCGGCCGTAGGACGGGCGAGTGCAGGCGGCAAGCCGGGGCGGGCAGCAATGAGAACGTCCCCGCTTTCTTGCTTCGCGGCACTCATCACGCCCTCGATCGCGCCAGGTGCGAGCGCCATCATGAGAATACCCTAACGCGCTCGCCAACCCGGCCTTGTGCCACGGCCATGCACCGTTAGGATTTCGGAGGATCACGCCCTAACGCTGAGCGTTCCCGAGGCCAGCCGGGGGCCTGCTCTGATCCCGCGCCGACGCCGGCGCAGCTCTCGCAAGTCGTCGCCCCGGCGCCTTGAGCGATGCCATGCAGGACAGACGCTCTCCCTCCGCGCATGAGCGCGCCGTTTCATTAACGGCAGAGCGCGAGCCCTGGGCAGCAGCGGGCGGCATGGTGGCGAGCGAGGCCGCCGTCTATCGGGCGGCCATTACGAAGCTCGAGCGCTACGCTCGCGTCGACTTCCCCGTGCTGCTTGCGGGTGAATCGGGCACGGGCAAGACGATGCTCGCCGAGTACCTGCACCGAAGGTCGCCGCGCGCTACGGGGCCCTTCCAGCGCGTTGCGATGTCAGCCCTCGTCGACTCGCTGGCCGCGTCGGATCTATTCGGCCACCTCCGCGGCTCGTTCAGCGATGCACGCGAACGGCGGCTCGGACACTTCCTCGCTGCGAACCACGGCACACTCTTCCTCGACGAGATCGGCAAGGCGTCGGAAGCGGTGCAGGCAAAGCTGCTCGACGCCGTCGACAGGAACGAGGTAACGCCGCTCGGTGCAGACAGGCCCGTCACCGTCGACGTACGCCTCGTCAGCGCCACCAACGTTCCCCTTTCGAGGCTCGTCGACGAAGGGCGCTTTCTTCCAGATCTCCTGGCGCGGATCGGCAACTTCATCGTCGAGATCCCGCCCCTTCGCGAGCGGCGCGCCGACATCCCGGCGCTCGTGACGCAGATGGTCGCGCTGTACGCGCCCCGTTGCGGCTGCGCGGAACGGGTACCGTCGGTCCAGCCCGAGCTCATGGCCGTGCTCACCGAGGCGAGCTGGCCAAACAACGTCAGGCAGCTCCAGGGCGCCGTGCAGAACCTGCTCGTCGTCGCCGCAGGCGCGCCGATGCTGACGCTGATCCACGCCCGAGACGCGGGACTCGCTCTGCCGGGGCGGACCCGCGGTCGGCGGCTCGACCGCGCCATGATCGAGACAGCCCTCGACCACACGGGCGGGAACGCGACCGCCGCCTCGCGCGAGCTCGGGGTATCGCGCGCCAAACTCTATCGGGACGCCAAGGCGAACGGCATGGACGGTCTCGCATCCGGGGCACGCCGGGGGAAACTGTCTCATTCGCGTTCTGGGACAACGAGCGCCACGTCGCGAGACAGTCGCGGCGAGCGACCGGGGGGCGAGGAGCGTGCCTAACGCACTGGACGGAAACGACTTAACTGAAGACCGGGTAATGGCACTCGCGTTGCCTTGCGACCGTGCGTGCCGACTTCGCCACACCCTCTCGCCCTCGCCGACGGCGTCTCTCGCGACTTTCTCCTCTATCACCGCATCTGTCCGAGGGTGATCGGTGACGACGGCGTGCTCGTTGTCGCCGTCGCTCCCGACGCACAGCGGAACGGGCTCGACGACCTCAGCGTCGCCTACCGGAGACGCGTCGTCGCGGCGGAGGCGTCACTCGACGACGTCCAGCGCCTCATCGAGCGCCTCATCTCGCACGACGAGACCAGCGAGGTCAACCTCGAACGCGTGGATGCGATTGATGGTGACGATGACCACACTACCGACGTCCGCGACCTCGCCAACCAGCCGCCTGTGGTCCGCTACGTCAACCTCCTCATCCGCGACGCCTACGACGCAGGGGCGAGCGACATCCACCTCGAAGCCACCCGCGACGGGTTGGCCGCGCGCTTCCGCCTCGACGGGGTGCTCGGTCCCGCGCCAGAGGCTCCGTCGGCGCTCCACCATGCGATCGTCTCGCGCATCAAGCTGCTCGCCGAGCTCGACATCGCCGAGCGGCGGCGCCCCCAAGACGGCCGCATCCGCGTCCGCGTCGAAGCGCGTGAGCTCGACCTCCGCGTCTCCTGCGTCCCGACGATGTTCGGAGAGAGCGTCGTACTCCGCCTCCTCGATCGCGGCGGCCGCCCGGTGGCGTTGGAGGAGCTCGGCATGCCGATGGAGATCTTCGAGAGCGTGATCCGTCTCGCGGCGCGGCCTCACGGTATGGTCCTCGTCACCGGTCCGACCGGCAGCGGCAAGACGACCACACTCTACGCCGCGCTCCAGCGCCGCGAGGCGCTCGCCGAGAAGATCATAACGGTCGAGGATCCGGTCGAGTACCAGCTCGCGGGGATCACGCAGATGCCGGTCCACCGTCAGTCGGGGGTCACCTTCGGTGCGGCGCTCCGCTCGATCCTCCGCCAGGACCCCGACGTGATCATGATCGGCGAGATGCGCGACGCTGAGACCGCCGAGATCGCGGTGCAGGCGGCGATGACGGGCCATCTCGTCTTCTCGACGCTCCACACCAACGACGCCATTGGCGCCATCCCGCGGCTGCTCGACCTCGGCGTCCCCGACTATCTCGTCGCCGCAACCGTGGAAGGGGTGCTTGCGCAACGACTCGTGCGCCGCATCTGCGACGGGTGTCGCACGACCTACACGCCCGCCGTGGAGAGTGCTGCCCTGGTTGCCGGCCGGCCGAC
>DATAIN010000339.1:0-1925 GCA_036262635.1 Gemmatimonadaceae bacterium
CGTTCGGCCACCCGGCCTCGCTGCCGACGATCGCGCGCGGCTTCGGCCTCGAGACGATCGTGCTCTGGCGCGGGTACGGCGGCGCGCGCTGGCCCGCCGGCGACACCGTCACCTGGGAGGCGCCAGACGGCGCGCGCGTCCTGGTTCACCACCTCGCGCCCGATGGATACGAGCTCGGCTCGTCGCTCCCCGCGGACGCCGCCTCCGCCGCCGCGCGCTGGCAGCGGCTGCGTGCCGTGCTCGCGCCCCGCGCGACCGTCGGCATCGCGCTGCTGCCTAACGGCGCGGATCATCACGCGAGGCAGGAACGGCTCGACGATGCGCTGGCGGCGCTCGCCGAAGCCGCACGCCCCGACGTCGTCGAGCGTGGATCGCTCGAGGGCTTCGCCGAGGCGCTGCGGCGCGCGGTCGGGTCGCGCCACCTGCCGGTCGTGCGCGGCGAGCTCCGCGATTCGTACGGCTACGCCTGGACGCTCCAGGGCACCTTCTCCGCTCGCGCCGCACAGAAGCGCCGCAACGCCATCGTCGAGCGCCTGCTTACCCGCGAGGCCGAGCCGTGGGCGGCGATAGCCCGCGCCCAGGGCGCGACCGATCGCGGGCCGCTCCTCCGTGCCGCCTGGCGCACCCTGCTCGAGTGCCACCCGCACGACTCGCTCTGCGGCTGCTCGATCGACGACGTCGCTCGGGCCGTGGACCAGCGGCTCCGCGACGCGCGTGCGCAGGCGCTCGGCGTTCGCGACGACGCGCTGCTCGACGTGATCGGCCACGACCCGGTGGCCGCGCGAACCGCGCGCGACCGCTGGCAGCCGCTGATGATCGTCCGCAATCCGGCGGCGCGTGCACGCAGCGGCGTTACCGAGGTCACCTTCGCGATGTTCGTCGCCGATGTACCCGTGGGTCCGGGTTCGGCGCCGACGGGCGATGTGCCGCGTCGCGCGATGAGCGACGAGGAAGTGCTCGCGGCCGCTGGCGTCTGCACCCTCCGCACGGGCGACGAGTGGCCGGCGATCGATCGGCTCGCCATCCGTCGCGCGGTCCAGCTCACCGAATCGCCTCGGCACTATCCCGACGCTGATCTCGTCACCATCACCAAGGCGCTCGCCTGGGTGGATGACGTCCGAGGCTACGGCACGCGCACGTTTCCAATCGGGGTCCCGGACGGTCGCGCGACCTGGTTGCACCCGCAACCCGTCGAGATATCAGGCAACGATGTGAGCAACGCCCGCCTGCGGCTGCGTTTCGGCGCCCGCGGGGCCCTGACGGTCAGTGACATGGATCGATCGGTGACCGCGCGCAACGTCATCTCACTGGAAGACCAGGACGACCGGGGTGATCTCTATACCGCGTCGCCGCGCGGCCGTCCGCGACGCCTCCATTTCGAGGGTTGGCGCGACCTCCACGCCGGGCCGCTGCGTGTCGAGCGTGTCGGGCGATGGATCGCGCGCGACGGCACGCCGGTCGAAGTCGCGGTCTCGCTCGACGCCGGCGCGGCCTTCGTCCGGTTTCGCGTTCGCGGCGACCACCGGGGGCGCGACCGGCGCTTGCGCGTGCGCATCGCCACGGGCATGGGCGACGCGGCGGTTCTCGCCGACGCTACGTTCGGCGTCGTGCAGCGCGAGTCCCTCGCCGTCCCCGCGTCGGACGCCGCCGCGGAGACGCCACCGCCCACCGCACCCCTGCATCGCTACGTCTCGCTCTACCGCGCGAACGGTGGCGCGACGGTGGTCTCCGACGGCCTCGCCGAGTACGAGGCGACGCCCGACGGGGTCGTCGCGGTGACGCTCCTGCGCGCGGTGGGAGAGCTCTCGCGCAACGACCTCCCCGAGCGGCCCGGCCACGCCGGCTGGCCCGCGCCGACACCGCTCGCGCAGTCGCGCGGGCGCTTCGCCGCGCGCTTCGCGCTCGCCTTCCACGGGCCGCGCTCC